>JAQBES010000074.1:0-2699 GCA_032123755.1 Nitrospirota bacterium | reverse complement strand
GAACAGGAGTCTCACCGTTCGATGCCGACATGGTTCGCACGCCTGATGAATTGGAGTCGCGAACGGTATGAGTCATTGGACAAAGGCTACGAGGAATCGCTCCGCTGGGTCTTGGCCCATCGTTGGCGTTTCATCACCGGCATCCTACTCCTCTTCGCTGCCTCGCTCGCGCTGGTACCCAAAATCGGTACGGAGTTTTTGCCGGTGTCGGATGAAAGCCAGTTCCGCATCGTCCTGCGCGGACCGGTCGGTCAGAGAGTGGAGAAAACCGAGCAGCAAGTGGCCGAGGTCGAACGGGTGCTGCGGGCACAGATCCCTGCCGAGGAACTGGAAACCATCGTCTCCAGTACCGGTGTGTTAGCCCAGGGCCGCTCCTCCCTGTTCAACCCGAACACCGGCCCCCATACGTCGGCCATCTCCGTCCATCTCGTCACACCGGACAAACGGGCACGGAACCAAGTGGAAATCATGAACGATGTGAGGCCCAAAATCTTAAAACTCTTTCCGGGCGTCGCGATGTTTTTCGATCCGGGCGGGCTCATCAAACGGATCACCAGCTTTGGGTCACAAAAGTCCGTCGACGTAGAAATCTACGGCTACGATTTTGAGCAAGCGCGGGGGGTCATCCGGCAAGTCGAAAGCATGATGCACCAAATACCGGGCCTGGCCGACATCGAAGTCAGCCGCGAGGAGAACTATCCCGAGGTCAACGTGGTGGTAGATCGAGAGAAAGCCGCTCTCCTTGGCATCAGCGAAACGGACGTGGCCAATGCCGTACTCTTTTCACTCAACGGCAACGGCCCCACCGACCCCATCATCTACACCGACCCCCAAAACGGGAACGAGTACTACATCAGCGCCTGGCTCGCGGAGGAACACCGGAAGGACCTCACAGACATCGAGAACATCGTGTTACCCGGACGAGCCGGAGAGTCAGTCCTTCTCAAAAACGTCGCCTCGCTCAAACTCAATGCCGGTCCGGTGAAGATCGACCGCAAGTACTTTCAGCGGGTGGTCCACCTGACCGCCAACCCTGTGAACCGGGACCTCGGCGCCATCGCCGCCGACTTGGAGGAGGGCTTTGCCAAGATCCAGCTCCCCACCGGCTTCAGCATCCGGTTGGCCGGCCAGATTCAACAACAGAGAGAAACGTTTGAGAGCCTGCTGTTTGCGACGATCCTGGCGCTGGCCCTCGTGTACATGGTGATGGCCGCTCAGTTCAAATCCCTGATCGATCCCTTTGTCATCATGTTTTCGGTCCCGATGGGCTTCCCGGGCGTGATCCTGATCCTCTTCCTGACCGACACCACCCTCTCCACCACGTCGATGATGGGCATCATCATGATGCTGGGCATCGTGGTCTCCAACGGCGTCCTGCTGGTAGATTATACGAACGTGCTGCGGCGGCGAGGGCGGAAGTTACACGACGCGGCGGTCACCGCTGCCCGGACGCGCCTCCGGCCCATTCTGATGACCTCCCTCGCCACCGTCGTCGGGCTGCTCCCCATGGCCATCGGCTGGGGAACCGGCGGTGAAACGAACGCCCCCTTGGCACGCGCGGTCGTCGGAGGGCTCAGCGTCTCGACGATCCTCACACTCTTTCTTGTCCCCACGATCTATGTGATGTTGGAAGAGCGGTTTCCTCGCCATGCAGACGAGACGCCGCAGGATGTCAACTGGATACCGGCAGAACCGGCTGGTCGATAGGGGAATACTGGAAGGTTGAGGCTCAGGCTAAGGCCGAATTGAATCAAGTCGAATCTTCACTCAACCTCGGCCTCAGCCTGCTTAGCGGAGCTGATTGGTTACCCTACCGTTGGAAAGAGCGCCTTCAGTTGCATCGCCAAGCCGATGTCCCCGCCGATCTTGAGCCGGCCGGACATGGCGACGGCTGTTCCACTCAACTGGCCATTCAGAATCTTGATGCAATCCTCTCCCGCCATCGAGAGCACGACGTGCGGGTGTGCATGCATCCCCTCTGCAACCTGACAGGCCCCTTCCCGGATCGTAAGAATGTACTGCCCGCCCTGTGCGCCACTCAGATCGAATTGATAGACCGCATCAAGATCTTCGGCGGCATCTGAATCGAGCTGACCTGGGAGACGCTGAAAAAACTCTTTGATCGTAGTGGGGTTCATGGTTCGTGGAAAAGCGAGGGCCTCTCGGATCGATACCGGGAGCCGCGGTACCGCGGCTCCCGGCCTCTTGCTAGTAACGGAGCGTAACCGTCGTGGTACTGCGACGCGAGCCGAAAAATTCTTTGGAGAATGCCTCGACGGCGGCAGGGTCATAGCCCTTGCAGCTGAAAATGTCGAGGTAGGCGTTGTTCGTATCGTTCGCAAAATGGCCGCTGATCAACGACGTCGAGATCAGCTGCACCATGGAGTAACCAGCCACGCGGCCTTCGCCGAAATCGACGACTTGGCATTCACCGAAGCGCTTCATGCCGATGAGATCGCAGAGTTCGACGACGTAGCGCTTGATATGGGCGGCATCACGTCGCCGCATATCACATCGCTAACATGAGTCAGCGATGTCAGACGCCCCCATCGTCTAGTGGCCCAGGACGGAGCCCTCTCAAGGCTCAAACCGGAGTTCGAGTCTCCGTGGGGGCACAATTCCAAGACACAATAAAAACCACTCATATAATATTGAGTGGTTTTTATTTATAGTCATGCCATATTTTCTTAAAAACATCT
>JAQBES010000073.1:0-4329 GCA_032123755.1 Nitrospirota bacterium | reverse complement strand
TCACTCGTTCCAATCACGTGTGGGCGGCCGATATCACCTACAGTACGCCCAGCCAACGAAGCCCGCCTGTCCGGGGCTGAGTTGCTTGAGCATGTCTGGAATGCATGGCTCGATGAAGGAGTGTGGCAATGACGAGCATGCCCTCCCTCTGCTACGAGAAGGAGTGAGCCGAAGCGGCGGTGACTTGCCGGACACTGGCAAGGTGACGAAGTCCGCAGGAAACGGGGCGTGCGGCGAAGCGGTGACGCCAAGATGCGCCTCTAGGCTGAACATGGGACGGTTGAGGAACACACACCTATTGACACGCATCTGAGGGTTGAACTGTCACCCCTGCCTACACCGCTTTCCAGGCAGGACGCGGATCCGTGCCCGTCACACGTATGGACGGGAACGGCGAATGCAGGCTGGACATGTACGCTGGCCAACAAGGAGTCATGGGAAGCGCGTAGCTAGACCATGACGTTCGCGACGACGTGCGGAACGCAAGGAGAAAGACTGCGCTAGGCAACCTCGCCCGTGTGTGGAGTCCAGCATGTGAACTGGGGAAGGCGTGTACCGATGACAAGGGAGTGTGTCCCCCGACGCGGTACACGTTGACGGAG
This sequence comes from Nitrospirota bacterium, assembly GCA_032123755.1. Taxonomy (GTDB): domain Bacteria; phylum Nitrospirota; class Nitrospiria; order Nitrospirales; family Nitrospiraceae; genus Palsa-1315. The sequence goes on along the minus strand of JAQBES010000073.1, from coordinate 3,727 downwards.
CCCTCGTAGTAGTCCGAGGTCGGGAAAGCCGGCCACATGGCGAAGGGGGGCAGTGTGAGCGGCGTGTGTGGCGAATTACCTGACCACAATGAGGTGAAGACCTTTGATAATCAGGGACATGCAACGCAAGCTGGCGACGTGGTCAACGGAGAACCCCGAACGCAAATTCGGTCGACTCCTGAGACGCATTGCGGATCGAACCTGGCTGGCCGAAGCCGCGCGCATCACGCTCGCATCCAGTGGTGCGCGAACGCCGGGCGTCGATGGGGTCGACAAGACCATGATGACGGAAACCCTTCATCAGGAACTGGCGACGATCCGTGCCGAATTGTTAGCGGGCTCCTATACGCCGCTCCCTGCACGGCGCGTGTACATCCCCAAGGCGAACGGCACGGTGAGGCCCTTAGGGATTTTCCCAGTCTGCGGGATCGAGTGGTCCAGCGAGCGATGCTGATGGCCATGGAACCGATCTGGGAGAGTGACTTCCATCGGGCGTCCTATGGTTTCAGGCCCGCCCGGAGTGTGCACCATGCGATACGAACGGTCAAATTGCAGCTGCAGGACAGTGACGAGCACAGAACGGCAGGTCGCTGGGTGATCGAGGGCGACCTGGCCAGTTACTTTGAGACCGTTCATCACCGCCTGCTACTGAAAGGCGTCCGCAAACGTATCGCTGATCAACGCTTTCTCGCCTTGCTGTGGACGTGCATCAAAGCAGGGTGTGTTGATCGGGGGCTCTTTTGCGCCGCGAGCGAAGGTGTTCCACAAGGGGGTGTCCTCTCTCCGCTGCTCTCCAACATCATGTTGCATGAATTCGATGCTTGGATGGAAGCGAACGACCTGAGCCAGAAGGTGCGGAAGGACCGATGGGCATGGAACTTCGGCATGCTCACGCAGCGATCGATTGCGGTACGAGAGAACCGGCAGTGGAAACCAGGCGTCTCCTCCTGTCGCTATGCGGATGATTTCGTCGTGGTCGTCAAAGGAACCACAACGCACGCAGAGGCAATACGCGACGCGTGCCGGACGTTTCTGGAAGGGACGCTCACGCTCACGTTGAATATGGAGAAGACCCCTATCACCCATGTGAACGACGGCGTGGTCTTCCTCGGCCACCGCATCATCCGCAAGCGGGGCCCACGAGGTCAGCTGCGACCGGTCACGACGATCCCATGGGAGAAGTACCGAGGCTTCACGGCCAAGCTGGTCAAGGAACTGTCTGGCAATTACAGCGGGAACGGCATGGACCTGATGGAACGCCTGAACCGGACACTCTCGGGATGGGCGAACTTCTATCGATACACTGACTATACGGCGACCATCTTTAACCGAGTGGACCGAACCGTCTTCTGGAAGCTCGGACATTGGCTCGCGCGCAAGTATCGGCGAGGATTCCCGAGCCTGATGCGTGAACACGTCCGGGCACCAGAACCGGGGCGCGCCACAACTTGGGTACTGAAGGGACAGAATAGTCGTGGGTGGTATGGCGAACAGGCGCTTCGGCGCCTTGTCACCAGCCGCAAAGGTCAGTTCAGGTGGCGGAACCCGGAAGGGAACCCGTACCTTATTCGCGACGAGCATCGCACGTTCCTCGAATCGCGCTACGCTGACGTGGCTTTTGCGTTACGCAACGCTTGAATGGAGAGCCGGATGCGCTGAGAGGTGCACGTCCGGTTCGGGGAGGAGAGACTGGGAGATAGTGCGACTACGCCCGGTCTCTCACTCCACTGATTCACTTCCACGACCGAGAGTGGGGGAGACCAGTGCATCGCGATCGCAGGCTCTTTGAAATGCTGCTACTCGAAGGAGCACAAGCCGGGCTGACTTGGGACGCAATCTTAGCGCCGAGGTATCATCTTTAGGTGTGGAAATAGGAGAAAGGCGGCGTAGCCTTTTGGTTGAGCAATCAACCAACGCCTCGGTTGCCGCCGAGGGGAAAGGATACGCCACCATGGGAGAGAGGAACAGCAATCAGGCGATCGAGTCAAGGGCAGTCGGTTACGACACGCTGGAGCAGTGGGCGCGCGGGAAGATTCAGGCCCAGCTGCAGCACCTACTGGAGGAGGAAGTGACCACGTTTCTCGGCCGTGCCCCGTACGCACGCCGAGACGCGGTGTCCTCGGTCGACCCGCCGGCAGGGAGTCGAAACGGCTACGGGAAGTCTCGGCAGTTCACGATGATGAACGGGACCATCACAGTTCGTCGCCCGCGCGTTCGCGATCTGACGGATCGCTTTGCGAGCAAGGTGCTGCCACTGTTTATGCGCCGCACCCGGGAAGTCGGTGAGGTGCTGCCGGAGCTGTATCTGCATGGGCTCTCCAGCGGGGATTTCGAACTTGCGCTGAGGGGGCTGCTTGGGGAGGGCGCACCGCTGTCAGCGAGCTCGATTCAGCGGCTGAAGGCCCGCTTTGAGAGCGAATATGAAACCTGGACGCAACGGGATCTGTCGGATGTGCAGGTCGTCTACTGGTGGGCTGATGGCCTCTACGTGAAAGCGGGCATCGCGGATCGCAAGAGCGCCCTCCTCACGATCGTGGGCGCCCTCACCACAGGAGAGAAGCTCGTGCTGGCTTGCGAGAGCGGTGAGCGTGAAAGTAAGGAAAGCTGGCTCACGCTCCTACGCAATCTCAAGCGCCGTGGACTGCGCTTCCCGCAGCTGACGGTGGCCGACGGGCATCTCGGGATCTGGGCAGCCTTGGGGGAGGCCCATCCGACCGGGGCAGAACAGCGGTGTTGGAACCACAAACTGACCAATGTCCTCGATGCGCTGCCGAAGAAGACTCAGCCACAGGCGGCCGAGATGCTCAAGGCGATGCCGTATGCCGAGACGCAGGTCGAATGCGAGCGCCTGCGCGATGCGTTCGTGCGGACGTACCACAAGACGGACAAGAAGGCTGTGGAGACGCTGCTCCGGGACTGGGAGCGGATGGTGACCTTCTACTCCTTTCCGCGCGAGCATTGGCGCCACTTACGGACGACGAACATCGTGGAATCGCCCTTCGCAGCCGTTCGGCTCCGAACAGACGCATCCCGCCGCTACAAACGCGTGGAGGGCGCTCAGGCCATCATCTGGAAAATGCTCCGGGTGGCCGAGACGTCGTGGAGAAAACTCAATGCGCCAGAGCTGCTGCCGCTGGTAGCATCCGGCATGACGTTCAAGGACGGGATCGTGCTGCCGTCAGGACAGGAGAGGAATGACATGAACCATCAACCGGAGAGGACCGCCGCCTGAAACTTATTTACACACCTCTTGACGGTAGCTCGTGATTCTTCGCGATAAAGCCAACAACAAGGAAGAAGGGAGCCAGAGGATGGCTCGTTTCACGGTCCAAAAACACACCAGGGCGACCAGCCCGAGATGTGAGCCTGAGATCGAGAGGAGATGAACGGTTCCTGTAATCATAAACCATTCCTGCATGTCCTGCTCAAGATACCCTCGTTCTCCGATGATCATGCCAAGAAATATCCCCAACGCTGGTTGTCTCAATGTGTGGACTGCTGCCTGCCGAATGGTGGACCGCCACTGATCGATCTGACTCCAGAAGCTCCATCGCCCCGTGATCGGCCTTTCGATAAGCCTGATTGCGTGAGGACCGCTCACCGTAGTAACAAGATCAATGCCTTGACGCTCTACATAGGCGGCATAGTCGAAGCCAGATGGGTTCAAGAACCCCCTTGGACGGTGAAGAGTTCCCTGGAACATAATGCGATCGCCCTGGTGAAGCGT
>JAQBES010000072.1:0-2758 GCA_032123755.1 Nitrospirota bacterium | reverse complement strand
TGTGGATAACAACTCTCACGACGGGACAACGGAGGCTGTGAGGGAACAGTATCCAACAATGCAACTCATCGTGAATCAGCAGAATCGAGGATTTGCCAAAGCAGTCAATCAAGCACTCGAGAGGAGTTGCGGACGCTATCTACTCCTACTGAACAGCGACACGCGCCTACACCCTCATGCGTTGGAACATATGGTCACCTGCCTCGATCGTGAACCAGGTATCGGGGCTGTAGGCTGCAGGCAATGGACGGAAGATGGCCGGATGTATCAATCGTGCTTTCCTTTTCCGTCGGTTCGCGACCATCTAACCTATGCGGCACTCTTTCGAACATGTGCCCCTAGACTACAAGGTGCTCTCGCTTCGAAGCGGGCCATCGACTGTTCTCAGTCGCAGGATGTGGACTGGATCAATGGGGCATGTCTGATGGTACGCCGTGATCTCATGAAAGCGTGTGGTGGGTTAGACGAAGGGTACTTTATGTATTAAGGTTCATCGCGCAATCGTGTGGGTGAATAATGGGGCATTGCATGGCTGAACCCTATGCCAATAGAGACGTTCTGCTGTTTGCAATTGCCTGCGAAACTGGCATGTTCTGCGGATGGCTACTTCACGCACATCACGCAGGCGTCTTTGGGACGCATACGCATTCCCCGGATTCCGCCCGGCGGAAACCATCACGGGTGTCTTCGGCGATCCGAAGGCACGCGTTATTCTCCTCGTTCGCCGCTCAAAAAAACGGTGTGCGGGACTTGCGGCAAGGTGCACTCCGGCTGGTACGACCGGAAGGTGCGCCGGGTACGCGACCTGTCCTGTGCCGACACGCGCATGTACCTGGACATCGAGGTGCGGCGCGTTCAGTGCCGGAGCTGCGGCAAGGTGAAACGCGAGCGTCTCGACTTTCTGGCCGACAACCCGCTCTACACCAAACGCTTCGCCTGGTTCGTCGGCAGGCGCTGCCGCCAGTCCACGGTCAAGGATGTGGCCCGGGAACTGAACCTGGATTGGCACACGGTCAAGGAACTGGACAAGCAATACATGCGCATTCAGTTGGAGCGGGCCGGCACGCCCGGGCCGAAGGTTGTCGGTATAGACGAAATCTCGATCCGCAAAGGGCACACGTACCGCATCGTGGTGAGCGATCTGGTGCGCGGACGCCCGATCTGGTTCGGAGGACAAGACCGCTCGGAAGCCAGCATGGACCAGTTTTATGACTGGCTGGGCAAAAAGAAGGCGCACGGCATCCGGCTGGCGGTGATGGATATGTGGAAACCGTTTGGCCACTCGACGCGGAAGCAGGCGCCGCAGGCGGCCATCCTGTTCGACAAGTTCCACGTGCTGCGCCATCTGGGTGCGGCGCTGGATGCGGTCAGAAAGAGCGAATATGCGCGGCTGGCGGGACAAGACCGGCGCTACATCAAGGGACAGAAATACACCCTGCTGTCCAACCGGGAGAACCTGACGCTGGATGGCAGGCAAGCCTTGAAGAGATTGCTGGCCGCCAACAAACGGCTGAATACGGCGTACCTGCTCAAGGAGTCGTTTGGCCAATTGTGGAGTTACAAAAGCGAGGCGTGGGCGCGCAAGTTTTTCGAGAACTGGAAGACCGGTCTCCAGTGGCAGCGGCTCAAGCCCTACGAGAAGTTTGCGGAAATGATTGAGCGTCATTGGGATGGGATTGCTGCGTTCTGCAAAGTGGAGAACAAGGTGTCGCTCGGTTTCGTTGAAGGCGTGAACAACAAGATTCGCGTCGTCCAGCGCAGGGCGTATGGACTGAAGGATGAAGAGTACCTGCGGTTGAAAGTCCTCACCTGCATCCTTCCTGCGATCTGAAAAACGTGAAAAATGACCCACACGACTTCACGAAGACCCTGTATTCTTAACCCGTTGACGCTTCCAGGATCACCGCCCATAACTACCGTGATTTTAGGTTCAACCGATGTGAGCCCTGAGCAAATCATCTCCTATGAAGTTGGATACCAAGGCTGGTGGTGGAACCACCGCCTGAGGACTCGAGTGACCGGGTTCTATAACCACATCTCCGATCTCATCGCCTTTCGCAGCTCATCAGCCGACCCGTTGGGCACAGTGCGCCCAATTAACGGAGGGCTAGCCGATGTGTATGGAGGGGAAGTGGGGGTGGAATTTCTTGTCACATCCTGGCTCTCTGGATTTGCCAACTATGCGTACCAGGAGATCGGGCAATCCTCCACCGGATTCAGCCGTCGAGGGTTCCCGCACCATAGATCAATGCCGGATTACGTGCGAAATGGAACCCGTTCACCGGTGAGGTGCTCTATCACCATGTGGGAGAAGCGTCATACCCGTTGGCCGATGCATTTACGAACCTGGCTCCCTTCTTTGCAGCCGGAGCTGCCCTACCACAGGAGCAGGTCCCCAGCTATAACCTACTCAACATCCGACTTGGATACCTCCTGTGGCGTGAACCAACGAACGACTACATACGGGAAGCCGAGTTGGGCATCTCTGTGTTCAACGCCCTAAATGATACCCATCGCGAGCATCCACTTGGCGATCTCCTTGGAACGAGGGTGATGGGATGGCTGACCCTAAAGCTCTAAACCATCCGCCAACTGAAATTATTTGGCCCAAAACTTGCTGTCAGTTATTGCAGCTACGTAGCTGCGCTGCATCACGACACGGAGAAGAACGGGCTTGTAATATCGGACCATACTTGGCATCGTGAGAGACTCTTGCAAGCATCGGCTATCATGATTAATCCGCCGATCCGATCAGGCC
>JAQBES010000071.1:0-19176 GCA_032123755.1 Nitrospirota bacterium | reverse complement strand
CGAGAAGATGATGTTGGAAATGACGTTAAAGCGCCACAGGCCCATCCACACATTTTCGAACTCCGGGGTCATGGAGTCCAAGCCGTGGGAATACCCGAATACGCGCTGAAACACCACCTCGGCGCCGACCGCCGCCAACATGGCAAACCAGCCGATCTTGAGCGGCCTCGAATCGTACCAGAGCGACATGTCGTAGCCTCTGTCGCTCCCTCCGAACGTTGTACTCGCCATACCCTGACCTCCTTTTTGAGTAGAGAACCAGTTATATGAATTGAGACCCACTGCTTATTCCGGAGAGAAATTCTCCGACGAAACATCGATGCATTTGTGCTAAGTGGCGGGAGAGTAGCGGATACAGTTTCTCTATGTCAAGCACATTATCCATAATGGTGTAAACCTGTGCCCACGTGCAAAATACGTGCAAAGGACTATGCACTTAACTCCAGTTCCCCCCCACCCATAAGGAGGGGGGAACCGACTAGACTCGAGTAGGGGGCAGGCTCGACTGAGATAGCTTGTGCCACAAGTCCATAGAACAGCTTCCAGCGGTAACTCGACGTTCGATGGTTGAACCGAAACGTGAATTCGTTGAGATAGGTATCCAGTTGCTTAGGGGACAGGGAGCCCTGATGGATGCTCAACAGCCAGCGCTTCAACAATGCGGCTACTCGGTGCACGTGGGGGAGCAAGACCGACGCCGTCTTGTTGCTGTCGATGATCACGCGTGGTCGATGTTTGAAGCCCTCATGCTGCAACCCTGCGTAGGCCTCCAATCCGTCCGTGATGACTACGGAGCCTGGTTCAACCACGTTTTTCACGAAGGCGACGAGCGGGCTCGCGGAGGTGCCTGGGATTCGACGCAGGCGGATGCGTCCAATTCCCCTCTTGTCGATCTGCACGGCAATTGCCACCAGGGCCTTGCTCCCCAGGTGCCGGCGGCCTCCTCCCGTCCCGACGCTCCCCAAATATGCTTTGGCCACTTCAACCGGGCCTCCCAGCTGGTCCAGACCAGGCAGCACCATCGCGCGGCGCAGCTTCTGCAGCCACAACCACGCCGTTCTGTAACTGCCAAGGCCCAGCTGGCGCTGCAGCCCCAAGGCGCTGAGCTTATGCTTCTGATTGGTCATCCACCAGATGGCCTGGAACCAGTTCTGCAAAGGAAGGCGGGTTCGATGGAAGAGTGTCCCAGCCGTGACCGAGGCTTGGTATCCACATCCACGGCACATCATAAGGGATCGTGTGGTTGTCCAGCTGCCGCTGGTTTTGCACTGGGGGCAACAGAACCCGGTTGGCCACCGTAGCCGAGCGAGGTAGGCACGGCACGCGCCTTCCGTGGCGAAGCGCTGTTCGAACTTGGCGAGGGTCCGCATATAGTCCTCCACAGTGTGATTTCAATATGCCCGGGGCGTACTGGAGTCACATGCATAGTATTTTGCGTGGAACGTTATAGAGGAAGGTGATGAATGTCAAGCGCTCGGAGGCCTAAGCATGCTATGCGATATCCGTGCCAGAATGATCTGATGATTGCCACGCCTTCCCGATCCTGTGACCCACTCGTTGTCCGTACTTGGCGAAAGAGAATAAGGAACGCCGCGCTCCTTCCCTTCTCCATGAGGCTCAGTGCACATGGTCGTCTGGCGGCGGACGGATTTCTTTTTCCCGGTTGAGTTTTTCGATCTGCTGCACCAATGTTCCGATGTCTGTCCACCCAGTCCCGTCCACCGCAGGGATCCAGCGCGCCCGCAGATAGCCGTAACGGTCAATCAGGAACTCCATGTGTTTCGGTATTGTCCCCGCACCGGCCAGATCGGGATTGCTGAGAGTTCTACGGAATAAGGAATAGCTCCGCGCGATTTCCGGCGCACCCTGCGTCACCACCGGGAAAGGCATGTCTGCCGTGATCGCCGCCAGATCTTTCAGGCTGAGGTCATTCATCGGCACCGCCAGCACCACTGTATTGCTGCCGCTTAATGTGGCGTAAGCCTGCCGCAACTGATCGAGTCTCGCACGCGACTCCGGCCACGAAAACAGGGCCAACAGCACTGCCTTATTCCGGCGGAAGTCCTTCAAGGTGCCGCTCGCACCGTCATGCGCGGAATAGGAGAAGTTCTGCGGGGCCATGTAGGGCTGATTGGGGGCGACGTAGGGGTTGATGAGGCGCGCCTGATAGCCGCGGGACGTGGCATGGATAAAGTTCACGACATCCCAGCGATCTTCTTCCGAGAGTTCATCGGCCCAGTCCGGCATGCCCGTACCGGGAATACCGTGGGTCAGCCAGCTGAAAAAATCTCCTGCGGTATGCAGGGCGGTGTGCGGCTCCGTGAGCAGATCTACCGGTGGCTTCACAAATCTTTTGGCCTCAACGCCATTACCCATGGCTTGGGGTCCGTGGCAGGCCACGCAGTTCGTGGCGAACAGGGTGGCGCCATTGGCAACGGAAATGGCATCGAACGGGACCGGCGTCTTGCGGTACGTTTCCGGATAAGCCGTAACGGCAAGGGGAGGCAGCGCCGCAACCAGCGCACAGACCGCCAGTACCGCCGGGACGGCAATGCGCCACTTCGTCCCCCAACGCTTGGTCCAACCGAGTGCGACCGCTCCACCTGCCAGGATTAGTAGCGCGACTCCGATCCCCACGCGAACCATCACGCTCATCGGGCCCCAGGTGGCATCGATGGAGAAACGGAATGGATAGGGCCAGTTCTCAATGACATCATGCTTCGCCGGCACGGCATTAGCCAGCAATGTCGCTACCAGTACCAGCACCAACGCGAGCACGAATTCGAGGGGGATCCACTTTCGAAGTCCACGTCCGCCGGCCATAGCCACATCCGCGTTCTGGTCGAGTGCCGGAATCCAGATGAGGCGCGCGCACGAGGCAAGCACGAGAATCACTGCAAGCAGGGCAAGCTTTGTAGTGAGAAACCAGCCCCAGCTCGTTGCGACCAATGCGGCATAGTTTGTTTCCACCATGTCATTGGTCACGATGATGCCGGTGGCCACGACAGCGACCATCACAGGAAGCGCTATTGTAGAGAAACGCTTCAGGGTCTGGACGTCAAGCCGAGTCACTTCCTCGTGGGATCGTTTCCCGGTGGTGGCGAACATTATTGAGAGAACGGCCGGCAGCCCTCCGAACCAGACGCTCGCCAGAACGATATGCAGCGCGTAAGGCAGCACCGATGTCACGGACAGTTCACCGCCAGCTGCGGAATGGCTTGCGAGCGATCCAGCAGCCAGTGTGAGTGCAGCGATGGTCGCGCACAACACATACTGCCAACGCGCTTTGGATGAAAACCGAATGTAGAGGACTACTCCGAGCGCGAGAAGCGCAAGCGCGGCGCGCCCCATCCAGATGAGTCCGACGCGGGTTTTTTGTAAGAGTTCTAGCCAGGCTCCCGGACGCCAGGCATTTTCGGCCACGCCCGTGGCCTGCGCGGTAGTCGTGGCCAGTAACCCTAGCAACCCCAGCAGAAGCGCGACTGCCAGCCACGGTAACGTCCGATTGAGGCGCGCGAGCCAGGGGGCGTCGACGGCAGTGCTTGTGCGCATGGCAATCGCAAGAAAGACGCAGCCGCCGATCAAGATCATGTTGGACGCAAGCTGCAGCCAGCGGAACAGCGCGCCGATGACCTCGATCATTTCTGTTGTACTTTGCCCTTGACCGTGAAGTCGAAGTAGGACTCCACCACATGACCGTCTACCGACAGCACCCGAAACTTCACAGAATACTTCCCGGGCGTCAACTCCGGTAATGGCAGGACGATGGATTTTCGGTCATCCGGAGCAAGTTGAGGCTTGATTTCGGTGACGGGATGCTTCTCGGTGTCGAGCACGACCAGCGATGCGTAGTCGCCCTCAATTTCCTCGTTGAACCAGAGCTGCACCTGCGTCGGTGCCTTGGTGAGGACAGCCCGGCGTGGCGGCTCTGCCTTGACCAGCATTGAATGAGCCAGCGCCGGAGCGGCATACACGCACATCGCTATTGCCATCACCGCGCCCGCCACGACGTACTTGAGAGAGTGACCTGCCCATGGTTCCATCTGACCTCCTCGTTCTTGACCGCAGTGCTCGAGTGACTGGATGGCCTGTTATCTAGGAAACGGTGTTGCCTGAAGTTTTTCGCCGACCGCGCAGGAAAAAGAAGATCGCTGCTCCACCGGCAACCGTTGCGAGCGGGACTATGACCATGATGTAGTGCATGAGGTGCGAAACCACTCCCGATTCTCCTATCGAGATCGGGAATCGCGCCATATGCTCCTGCGTGCCGCCCAAGGTGACCAGACCGATGAATTTGCCTGGCTGGTCGAAGGTGTGTTCGAAATTGACGAAGCCACCGGGATAGACCTTGGCCGGCAGGTGCAGGACCGTGATCGCCTGAAGATCCTGCTCCGAACCCGTATCCTTGATGACCCGGACCTCGACGGGCAACGAGCGGAGTTCCCCCTCGATATAATCGAGTACCATCACCGTGCGGCCGGTCGACGGAACTTCCCCGCAGTGTTCATGCTGGGCTGAAGTGTCAGGCTGATAGCCGGTAAGGTGCATGCCGTAGGGCCCGATTTTCAGAATGCAGAAGTTCTTGTCCAATTCGTGAAAGTGCTGGGCCTGTGCGGACAGTGGGACTCCGAGCGCCAGCATCATGACGCACACGCTGGCAGGTTTCAGAAATCGCAAAGACATCGTCAGTTTCCTCATCATGTTAGGTGCCCTCAATTTCCTCGATGTACCAGAGTCCCATCTGCGAAGGGGCGACCTGCAGACACATCGCCATTGCCATCACTGAGTCCACTACAACGCGCTCGAGCGATCGGAAGGCCGACCGCCTACGAAACGGAGCTGCCCGAAGCTTTGTTACGACCGCGCAAGGCAAAAAATATCACCGCGAGAACGGCAACCCCTGCGAACGCGATCAGAAAGTAGGTGGGGGGCAACCATATTTTCGTTTCCCCTACCGAGAACGGGAAGCGCGATACAAGCTCCTGTTTGTCGCCCACGGTGACCATACCGACGAATTTGCCGGGCTGGGCGAAGTTGTATTCAAAATTGACGGAGCCGCTGGGGTAGACCTTGGGCGGCAGGTGCAGGACCGTGATGGCCTCCAGATCCTGCTCCGAGCCCGTATCCTTGATGACCCGAACTTCGGTGGTCAACGGGCGGAGGGCATCTTCCATATAATCGAGCACCACGACCGTGCGGCCGGTCGCCGGAATGTCCTCGCAGAATTCCTTATTGCGAGTCTCATCAGGCTGATAGCCGGTGAAGTGCATGTTGTACGGGCCGATCGTGAGTCTGCACATGTCCTCTGCCAATGCCAGTCCTCCGTGAGCCTGGGCCTGGGTGGAGAAGAATGGTACCCCGATTGCCAACATCAAGATGCACAAGCCGAAAGATCTCAGTAATTGCACCGCCATGGTTAGGATCCTCCCTCTGGAATAATGGATGATGCTAATCGCAGGCCGAAATGCCAGGCATCCTACGCACGGAGTACAGCCCACCAATTCCGCACCCACTTCGATCGTGCGAGTTTATATAAGAGCCACGCCAGGAGCAGCACTCCTACCAGCGGCCCTGCTACGGAAAGCACAATTTTTTGATAATCGACCATGTGTACCCGCAACAGATACTGCGGACGATGCATCAGGTTCCGCTTCTCCGCTGCAACGGTGACAGTATACAGGCCTTCTTCCAGGCTGACTTCGCCCCGGAGCACGCCGTCCGGATGGTAACTCGGACGCACGTCTATCACAACCTGAGCGTCTGCCTCCTTGCTCCCGTTGCCCTTTGTGACCCGCATCCCGACCTGCTCGCGGCGCAACTCCGGGTCCACGAGGTCTATGACCAGGAAGGTGTCGCCTTCCTTGGGAATTTCCGTGCAATATTGACCTTTCAGCTCGTATTGCGGCTGGTATGCGCTGAAATGCACCAGGCTTTCACCGACCTTACGCAAGCACGGGTCATCTTCTCCACTCTGGGCCCCATGTGCCGCAACTACGCTGGGGTGGTACAGTGCTGCAACAAGAATGAGTACAGTAGCGCCTGCCCCCGTCACTTGCCTCATCATATATGCCGGACCCTTCAGTTTTCGATCTTGCGATAATCCGCTGCGTCGTGCGGCTATGCGATCTCAGTGATTAAATTGTGTAAATAGCGACGTGTCATATCAGGTGACAATACTATGATGCCACTAAAGCAGGGCAAGATTCTACCCCCACCTTCCAATGTTTTTCTACTGGACTCAATTCAGGTTCCTGCTGCCCATTGTGAGCCATGCATGGCCGGCGTGATTGATGACAAGGACTGGGCGCTGCGCGCCCAGTCCTTGAAGCTCTCCCATGTGGGCATCCAGAGTCAGGAACCACGAATTGTTTTCCTGCCCATGAAGCTGGTAGTGGAATGTTGCGATAGGGAAAGCAGGGTGGGGCTCATCGCACAGGACAATAATAATGTAAGTACTACGGCTTGGTGTATTGCACCTGTGTGGCGAGAGGAGGGCTGCCACGGGCGACAACCTTTTGCTGTGTGCTGGTGACCAACGGTCTCTGCTGCCGCCGGCGTGGCAGAACTGGATGCCGGAGGGGGATCGGGCCTGGGTCATCCTCGATGCGGTGGCCCAGAGGGGGAGTACAACGAATGAATTTCGGGTGTCCATCTGGTTCGAAGATAGGTTTGAACAACAGGCTCGGAGATGCGCTCATACCGCACCGCGCCCAACCAACTTTGACTTGCCGATATCAGATGGGCGACAATCGCAAAAGTGACCTGTGTTTCCTTCTAAGAGGCCAGTAATTGTCATCATATAGTGACACCGACCTTGTGAATGGACGACCGCTTCAGCCGCAGTTGTATCGTATGAGGCGTCAGACCCTGTCGAATAAACGCTCACGGACAGCGCGATCAAATAAGATTCGACGCTGCGGCAATTCTTCTTCTTCGGTCTCGGTGTGATTCCCCCGAATATGTTCCAAACCGTCGCACTGAGTGGCAGTCGCGGAGAACGACAGCTGTTCTCCGACGTCAGCGTGACGGTCAAGCCAGGAACGCTGTTGGCTGTAGTGGGTGCGAACGGCAGTGGGAAAACCAGCTTCCTCCGCATGCTGTGTGGCCTGCTCTCGCCCGACGGCGGCACGATCCTTTGGCAGGGGAACGACATTCGCCAACTCAAGGAACTCTATAGTGCCCAGCTCACCTATATAGGGCATCTCAACGGAATCAAGGATGACCTCACTCCGGTTGAAAATCTCAAGGTCTCCGCCTGCCTGGCTGGCGATAAAGGTTCCGGTGAAGCCGTGCAACAGGCGTTGGAGGCAGTCGGTCTTGGGCGATCGGTTCATCGTCTGCCGACGAGGGTCCTGTCACAAGGACAAAAGCGTCGCGTGGCACTGGCGCGTCTCTGGCTTTCCACACGTCCGTTATGGCTTTTGGATGAGCCGTTCGCTTCACTCGATGCTGTGGCCACAGGTTACTTGACCCAACGATTGCAGTCGCATCTGAGTAACGGCGGCATGGTGGTCATCGCCACCCATCAGGAGATCGCTCTTCCAACTGAGTCTGTCCAGCATCTGAGGCTGACTCGATGAGCCAGCCCAGTATGAGTGAGGCATTGCGCGGGGTTGTCCGGCGGGATCTTCTGCTGGCCATGCGGCACCGTTCGGATGTGGCGATGTCGGTCTTTTTCGTCGTCATCGTCGCGAGCCTCTTTCCGTTGGGGGTTGGGCCGGAGGCGGCGGTGCTAAGGATGATCGGCCCCGGCGTGCTCTGGGTCACGGCCCTGCTTGCGTGCCTGTTGTCACTGGGGCGGCTATTTACGGCTGATTATCTCGACGGTGTGTTGGAACAGACGGCCTTGATACCTCAGCCTCTGGCGGTCCTGGTCGTTGGTAAGGTATTCGCGCACTGGGTGATCTCCGGCTTGCCAGTGGTCCTGCTCTCGCCTCTCCTCGGCTTGCAATTCGGCCTGAGTGGGGACTCGTTGGGAGTGTTGACCTTATCGCTCTTGCTTGGTACGCCGACGTTGAGTATGATTGGAGCTATCGGTGCTGCGCTAACCCTGGGGTTGCGCGGGAGCGGCTTGCTGGTTGCGCTCCTGGTGCTTCCCCTCTTTGTTCCGGTACTGATCTTTGGGGCTGGCGCCGTCACGAGTAGCTTGGCAGGAATCGGCAGCGAAGCGAATCTGTCGCTACTCGGAGCCTGCTTCCTGCTCTCATTCGCTTTAGCGCCATGGGCCACGGCTGTTGCATTACGCATCGCGTTGGAATAACACGTTCGCATGAGTGTCATGGGTATCAACTGGTTCAAGTACTCGTCGCCGCAGGCCTTCCACCCATTGGCCGGGAAGATGATCCCGTGGTTTTCCGCCGCCGCGCTCGGGTTGATCGGCGTCGGCCTGTACATCGGCTTCTTCGTCGCGCCGACCGATTTTCAACAAGGCGACGCCTACCGCATTATCTTCGTCCATGTACCGGCCGCCTGGATGTCCATGTTTTTGTACGTCATCATGGCCGTCTGGGCCGGCCTCGGGTTGGGGTTGAATGCGCGCCCCTCGTTCATGATGGCGCAGGCCATCGCCCCCACCGGGGCGATGTTTACGTTTCTCGCGCTGCTCACCGGCGCGATGTGGGGTAAACCGACCTGGGGGGCGTGGTGGGTGTGGGATGCCCGGTTGACGTCGGAGTTGATTCTGCTGTTTCAGTATATCGGGATCATCTTGTTGCGCGCGTCGATTGACGACCTGCGCCGCGCTGATCGCGCGAGTGCCGTCTTGGCGCTGGTCGGGGTGGTCAATGTTCCGATCATCTATTTTTCCGTGAAGTGGTGGAACACTTTGCACCAAGGGGCCTCCGTCAGCATGACGGCGTCGCCGAAAATGGCGACGACGATGGTGACCGCGATGCTGGTGATGACACTGGGCTTTTGGATGTATAGCTTCGCGGTGACGCTGGCCCGCATGCGGTGCGTGATTGTCGAGCGGGAGCGCTTACCCTCGTGGGGCAAGCATTCTTCGATTCAAGAAGTGGCAGAGGCACGCTAATGCAGTGGGGGAGTCTGACAGAGTTTGTTGCAATGGGGGGGTATGGCCTGTATGTGTGGACCTCGTTCGGCGCCACGGCTCTGTGCATGGTGTGGGAAGTACTCGCCGTCTGGCGTCGACATGCCTCGGCCACGGCAGGGAGTCGTGACGTATCGTAAGAGGAAAGGGACTCGATGAAACCTCGACACAAACGGTTTCTGTTCATCGGCCTGGGGCTGATCGCGCTGGCGGTGGCCTCCATGTTGGTGCTGAATGCGTTTCAGAGCAATCTCGTCTTCTTTTTTACGCCGACGCAGGTGGCGAACGCCGAAGTGCCGAAAGGGCGCGGCTTCCGGATTGGCGGGATGGTTGAAGACGGCAGCCTCACCCGCGAGCGCGATGGGTTGACTGTGCATTTCGTCGTGACCGACATGGCGAAACGCGTGCCCGTGACATTCAAAGGGATCCTGCCCGACCTCTTCAAGGAAGGGAAGGGCGTGGTGGCCCAGGGTCAACTCGGGCCCGATGGGACCTTCCTGGCCAGCGAAGTGCTGGCGAAGCACGATGAAAACTATATGCCGCCGGAGGCAGCGGATGCGCTCGCCAAGGCGAAGGCCGCCGGGGCGCAAAGTAGCAGCACCCTCGTCGCCAATCCACGCTAGGAGCCACGATGATTCCTGAAATCGGTCATTACGCCTTGATTCTCGCGCTCTGCGTGTCAGTGGTGCTGGGGAGCCTGCCCATTTACGGGGCGGCGGTGGGGAACTCGATGCTGATGTCGGTGGCGAAGCCCGCGGCGCGCGGACAATTTCTCCTGATCCTGCTGGCCTTTTGTTGTTTAGGGTATGCTTTCGCGGATAAAGATTTCTCTGTGCTCTACGTGGCGGCCACGTCGAATTCCCAGCTCCCGCTGCAGTATCGCCTCGCCGCCATCTGGGGCGCGCATGAGGGATCGCTGCTGCTCTGGGTATTCATTCTTTCCATCTGGATGGTGGCCGTCTCGTTTTTCTCCACCCATCTGCCGGAGGCGATGCGTGCGCGCATTCTCGGAGTGATGGGATTAGTCAGCATGGGATTTATCCTGTTCATGTTGACGGTCTCCAATCCGTTCGAGCGGTTGATCCCAGCCGCACTCGACGGACGCGATCTGAACCCCCTGCTGCAGGACCCAGGAATGGTCATCCACCCGCCGATGCTCTATATGGGGTACGTGGGATTTTCCGTCGCCTTTGCGTTTGCGATCGCCGCGCTCTTGGGAGGCACGCTGGACGCGACCTGGGCGCGTTGGTCACGCCCCTGGACGACTGTCGCCTGGTGTTTTCTGACCGTGGGTGTCGCGATGGGAAGCGGTTGGGCCTATTACGAACTCGGCTGGGGAGGCTGGTGGTTCTGGGATCCGGTCGAAAACGCCTCCTTCATGCCCTGGTTGGCAGGTACGGCGTTGATTCACTCGTTGGCGGTCACCGATAAACGGGGCGGGTTCAAAGCCTGGAGTGTGCTGCTTGCCATTTTTGCGTTCTCACTCAGCCTGCTCGGGACTTTCCTGGTCCGATCCGGCGTGTTGACCTCCGTGCATGCATTTGCCACCGACCCGAAGCGTGGTTTGTTCATCCTCGTGTTCCTGGCCGTGGTGATCGGAGGCTCACTGATCTTGTACGCCTGGCGTGCGCCGCGGGTGGGATTGGGCGGAGGCTTCTCCCTGGTCTCGCGCGAGGGGATGCTCATGGCGAACAATGTATTGCTGGTTGCGGCCTTGGGGTCGGTGCTTTTGGGCACGTTGTATCCCCTGTTCCTGGACGCGTTGGATCTCGGGAAAATCTCTGTCGGGCCCCCCTATTTTGACACCGTGTTTGTTCCTCTGATGACGCCCGCCATCTTTTTGATGGGGATCGGTCCTCTGGCGCAGTGGAAGAAAGCCAGTTTGCCGGAATTAGCCACGCGACTGCGTTGGGCCTTTGGCGTCAGCCTCGTGACCGCCATCGCGTTACCGCTGGCCATAGGTCAGTGGACGCCACTCATCAGCCTGGGTCTCATGATGGCAATCTGGATTCTGACGACGTCTGCAGTTGGCTTGCGTGAACGGCTTGCCCATGCCGATGGAAACAGCCTCTTGGGCCGACTGGCCGCGGTGCCACGAGCCTATTGGGGCATGCTCCTGGCCCATTGTGGGGTCGCCCTGTTCATCATCGGCGTGACGATGGTGAAGGGTTTTGAAGTGGAACAAGACTTACGGATGAACGTTGGAGAGACGGCAACGATCGGCGGCTACACCTTCCAGTTTGACGGGACCCAGCAGTATAAAGGACCGAACTACATTGCGGCGCGTGGGACGTTTCGTGTGAGTCAGGATGGCCGTGAGGTGACCGTGATGTACCCGGAGAAGCGACGCTACAACGTCCAGAATCAGACCATGACAGAAGCCGCGATCTCTCCCGGGTTGCTGCGTGACCTGTATGTGTCGTTGGGTGAGCCACTCGATGATGGAGCCTGGAGCGTGCGGCTCTACCACAAACCCTTTATCGATTGGATCTGGGGGGGCTGTTTGGTCATGGCAGTGGGCGGCGTCCTGGCTGTCAGCGATCGCCGCTACCGACTCGCCTGGCGCCGTAAAGAGGTCGATGTGCCGGCGGCGACACAGATGGCCCGACAGACAGTTTCATGAACCGGTTTCTCATCCCGTTCGGGGTCTTCGTGGTCGTGGTCGGTTTTCTTGCTGTCGGGCTGACGCTCAACCCACGTGAATTGCCGTCTCCCTTGGTAGGGAGGCCGGCGCCTGACTTCTCGCTTCCACAGCTCCATGATCAGGGGAAAATGCTTTCGTCCAACGATCTGAAGGGCAAGGTCTGGCTGCTCAACTTCTGGGCGTCGTGGTGCGGGGGCTGCAAGGAAGAACATCCTGTCCTCATCCACCTCGCACAATCCGGGGAGGTCCCCATCTACGGCATGGACTATAAGGATACAAGAGAAGAGGCATTGACCTGGTTGAAGCAGTGGGGCAATCCCTATCCGGTCGTCGCCGTGGATGCATTGGGCCGCGTCGGCATTAATTATGGTGTCTACGGGGTGCCGGAAACCTATGTGATCGATAAGGCGGGGGTCATCCGCTACAAGCAGATTGGTCCATTGCGCGAGGATATCTTGCAAGAGAAGATTTTGCCTCTAGTCAGGGAGTTGCAGAACCAATGAGATGGCTCTTGGCGATCATCCTTTTCATGCCAGGTCTTGCTGTGGCAGACGAGGCCAAGCCGCTTGCCGATAACCCAGTGGCTGAGGCGCGTCTGAAGGCCCTCGCCGTCGAGCTGCGCTGCCTGGTTTGTCAGAATCAGACGTTGGCCGATTCGAACGCGCCGTTGGCCGAAGACTTGCGACGCGAAGTTCGCGAGATGATCGCCAAAGATATGAGCGATCAAGAGATCATCGACTTTCTGGTGGAACGGTATGGCGACTTCGTTTTGTACCGGCCGCGATGGAAGGTCAGCACCACCCTGCTCTGGCTGGGACCGTTCCTCTTGCTGATCGCAGGTGCGACGGCGTTGGTGCTCGCGCTGCGCAGGAGACAGAAAAAGCTTGTCGACGTGGCATTGTCGGAAGAAGAGCGCACTCGCGTTGCGCAACTGCTCTCCGAAGGAGCGAATCGCCTTTGACCATTATATTTTGGTTTATCGCATCGACCATGACCGTTCTCGTCCTCGGTCTCCTGTTGTGGCCCCTGCTGTCGCGCACAGCCGTCGCCGCAACGGGAGAGCAGGAGAAGACATTGTCTATCTTCCGGCAGCAGTTCGCGGAATTAGAGCAGGACCGCGTAAACGGTGTGCTCACCGACGAACTGTATCAGCAGGCGCGACGGGAGCTCGAACGCCGTTTACTGGAAGAAACGGGCGCCACGGAGACACCGCCCCCAAAGGCACGACGACAGGTGAGTAGCAGGCCGGTGGCGTTTGCCCTGGCCATCATCGTCCCGACTGTCAGTGGGTTGCTCTATTGGGAACTTGGCAATCCGCTCGCCATGACGCAGCCGACTGCGGCCTCGTTGTCTGCGCAAGGGGATTCAGAAGATGCTCATGCGTCCTCTGATCAGGCCCTCGAGGCACTGGTCGAGCGACTGAAGCAGAAAATGGAGCAGAATCCGAATGATGGCGTGGGATGGGCATTGCTTGCGCGTTCGTACATGGGAATGGGGCGGTACGCCGACGCCGCGTTTATCTACGAGAAAGCCGCGAAACTGATTCCTGATGATGCCCAGTTACTCGCCGATTATGCCGATGCCTTGGGTGTCCTCCATGGGCGCAAGTTGGAGGGGAAGCCCGAAGTCTTGATTCAACAGGCGCTGAAGATCGATCCCCGTAATGTGAAGGCCCTGATGTTGGCAGGGACCGTGGCGTTCAACCGAAAGAATTATGCGCGCGCTGCCAAGGACTGGGAACAAGCTCGCGCAAACCTTCCCGCAGACGTAGATCCGGAGATGACGCAGCAACTGATGGCTGCCATCACAGAAGCCCGGAGCCAACTTGGTGGCGGACAAGAGACGGTGTCCGCGTATACGGAGCCGGCACCGTCGGCCCAGACAACCGGGCCGACCGGACAGCCGCGTGCGATCAGCGGGACGGTGACGATGGCACCGAGCCTGGCCGGTAAAGGATCCGCAACGGACACGTTGTTTGTGTTTGCGCGCGAGATGAACGGCCCGCCCATGCCGGTGTCGATCGTGCGGGCCACGAAACAGGATTTACCCTTTACATTCCGGCTCGATGACTCGACCAGCCCGATGCCCTCCAGAAAACTCTCCGGCGCAGGCACGGTGGTGATTGTGGCCCGTCTGTCGAAGTCCGGCCAGGCCATGCCGCAGAGTGGAGACCTGGAGGGGACGAGTCAGCCGGTGAAATCCGGAGTGGATGGGATCACCGTCGTCATCGATCATGAAAGACCCTAGCGCCGAAAAGTCTGCAGGGCTCTCTCTTTTATCACCGCGCTGCACTAGCTCACCAGCCGATGATCCCTGCACAGTGTCTTAGGTGCTCAGCTTGCCGCAGTCAGCCATAAGATTTATGGCACAAACCCTCTTGACATCTTCTGATGTATGTTGAGATATATGCGCGCTGTTCGCTAAGCGACAGCTGCACTCAAGACTATAAAAAGTATCTTAACAAAGGAGCATGTACATGGCCGACAAATTCTGGTTGAGAGGTGGATTGCTCGTCTGCGGTGTGCTGCTTGCTGCGACGGTGCCCGCGTATGCGGAACCGGCGGCGCCAGCCGGGCACGCAGGACAGTCGCTGGCGATTAGCGGCAAAGTGATTATGGGGCCGAGCCTGGCCGGTAAAGGATCCGCGACGGACACGTTGTTTGTGTTTGCGCGCGAGGTGAACGGCCCACCGATGCCTGTGGCGATCGTGCGAGCAACGAAGAAAGATTTACCCTTCACGTTCCGGCTCGATGACTCGAACGGCATGATGCCGTCCAGAAAACTCTCCGACGTAGGCACGGTGGTGATTGTGGCCCGTCTGTCGAAGTCCGGCAAGGCCATGCCAGAAAGTGGCGATCTGGAGGGGATGAGTCAGCCGGTGAAGCCGGGAGTGGATGGGATCACCATTGTCATTGATCGTGAAAGGCCCTAGCGCAAGAAAGTCCGCAGGGCGCGCTCTTCCACCGTACGGCCGCCCTCCGAGGCTCCGTGCACGGGCTTCTAAGGCACTTATCTTGCAATAAAATAGCCATGAAATTATTTTTCACGAATCTATATTTACCGTACCCAAATATCCTTGACATCTGAGATGGGCAGAGATATATATGCGCGGCACGCGCAGGACCAGGCGTATTTTTGACCATAATTAAGAAAATATACGGCTAGAAAATTTCTCGACTACAACGGATAGCGGTGCACACTTAACGAAGGAGCATTCAGGATGAAGTCCAAACTTTTGGCGGGATGTGTTCTGGCTCTCAGCGGCGTCTTGCTCGCTGGGACGGCGCAGGCGGACTTTCCCAGCGTCCCCAAGGAAACCTACGAGGCGCTGAAGCTTGATCGGTCGGCTAGTCCCAAGCAGCTGCACGAAGCGCTGACGGCCCGCTACCTGGACCCAGCCGAAGGCTTTGGGAAAGGGAAGTACGGCCAGTATTGGGAGCCGCTTCCATTCAGTAAGTACCTGGATCCGGCCTCCTTTTATAAGCCACCGACGTCGGTCAAGGATATTGCGACACGCGAACAGTGCGTGAAATGCCACACCGATGAGTCGCCAGGCTGGGTGGCGCTCTGGAAGAAGAGTTCCCACGCGAATCTGGACAAGATCCGCAAGCTCACTCCCAAAGATGACACCTACTACAAGAAAGCGAAGTTAGAGGACGTCGAGAAGAACCTGCGCTCGCTGGGCAAGCTCGGCGAGAAAGAGCAACTGAAGGAAGTCGGCTGTATCGATTGCCACGCTGACATCAATACCAAGAAGAAGGCCGACCACCGCGCGGACCTACGGATGCCCACCGCCGACACGTGCGGCAACTGCCACCTGCAGGAGTACGCTGAGCGTGAGTCCGAGCGCGACACCATCACCTGGCCGAAGGACCAATGGCCGAAGGGTCGTCCGTCGCATGCACTGGATTACAGGGCCAACGTCGAGGTGGAAGTCTACGCTGGAATGTCGCAGCGCGAAATCGCTGACGGCTGTACCATGTGCCACGTCCAGCAAAATAAATGTGACGGCTGCCATACCAGACACGAGTTCTCGGTGGCCAACTCGCGCAAGCCTGAGGCCTGCGGCACCTGCCACAGCGGCGCCGATCACATCAACTGGGAAGCCTATACCATGTCGAAGCATGGTAAGGAGTATGAGAGTAAGGGCAATAAGTGGAATTGGAACGTACAACTCAAGGACGCGATTGCCAAGGGCGGGCAGGATGCACCTACCTGTCAGAGCTGTCACATGGAGTACCAGGGCAAGTTCTCTCACAACGTAGTACGTAAGGTCCGCTGGGCGAACTACCCCTTCGTGCCAGGCATCCGAGAAAACATCAAGACCGACTGGGCTGATAAGCGTTTGGACGCCTGGGTCAAGACCTGTACCACGTGCCACTCCGAGCGTTATGCCCGTGCCTACCTGGAGTTTATGGATAATGGCACCTACTCGGGGCTCGATAAGTACGATGAGGCGCACGACGTAGTGCATAAGCAATACGAGGATGGGCTGCTCACAGGCCAAAAAGACAACCGACCGAAGCCTCCGGCACCGGTCCCGCCGGGATTCGAGCAGTTCTTCCAGATATACTGGTCGAAGGGCAACAATCCTGCAGCGATCGAGCTCAAACTCTTTGAAATGGCTGAGGACCATCTGGTGCAGCTGCACGTGAGCCTCGCCCACCAACATTGGGGGTACACCTATACTGTCGGCTGGGCAGCGCTGAACAGGGCTTATGTGGAAATCATGGACGAAGACACGAAGCTCAAGGAAAAGTTAGCGCTAATGGAACGGGTCGACAAGCTCGAGGGGAAAAAATCGAGCCTGCTTGACCTCGACGGCACGGGCGGTAAAATTACGCTCGGCAGTGTGGGCGGAGGCATGCTGTTGACGGGCGGTATCGCGCTCGTCGGATGGAGCAGACGCAAAAAGAACAACGGTCGGTGATAACGGGCGCAGCGCAGACGATGGAAGGAGCGCTGACGCGACCAAGCAACAGAATCCTCCCGTCGCTGGGAATAGTCCTAGTGGCGGGAGGACTTCTTGTGTTCGGATGGCTTGCGTACCTGTGGCTCAGTCCAGGACTGGCACCCTACCACTACCAGTTAGTGGAAGAAGGCGGCATCGACAAGTTCAGCAAACTCGGACTCGATGCTTGGCCGGACCTCAGCATCAGCAAACAGGAGGTTGTAGTCAAGGGTATGGACCAGCCAATGGCCGTGGCCTATCTTGCGCGACGCGGTAATGCCCCGCCTGTCATGCTCAATTGGGAAAACCGCAGCGGCGAGCCAGTGGTCTTCGTCGACGGCAAGCTCTCCGAGCTAACTGTGTTGGCAACGGCGATAGCGAAGCATGTGCCGAAAGATGCCGCCATCCTTGCATGGTGGGATACCTCGCGTCAGATCAGGCTGTTGACGGGGTATGAGACGGTATTCACGTCGCATCTCAGCCAGCCCCTTATCATGCCTTCGCTTTGGCGTACCAGAAGCGAGGCGATCGAGAGATACGAACGCGAGTTCTGGAGAGCCCCGGCAAGCGCCGAAGAGAGTCAGAAATTTCAACGCTTCGCCGACGCGATGACGGCGGATCCGAAAGAGGGTGCGGCGATGCTGCGCGAACTAACCAACGGACGCGAGGCCTATGTCGCGGTGCATCTCTCGGATCTCTACAAGCTCGGGCTGATGCGACCCGAACGTCTCAGTGTCGCCTATAAGGATTTTCCCTTGCAGGGTGGCAACGTGCATGGTCTGAGCGGGATGGTGAAGCGCTGGCAGGTGGACAACAACTACCTTACTTACACGGTTCATGCGCTCTCGGAGAACTTGGTGCGCGCCTACTTCCTGGCCGATGCCAAGAGCGGCAAGACATTGCTTGCGCAGATGCTGCCCTTCACGACCACGCAACCTCTTGAGTTGCAAGCAATGCAGCTCGTTTATCAACAAGGCGGCTATTGGGTCTACAAGATCCCGCCTGCGCAGCCGCCCAATGGTTGAATTTTTGAGTAGCCCGGGTGGGATTACCAGTCCTTGTAAATCTTGCTCACGGACGATACAGTAAAGCCGTGAGTAATTGTTAGAGTACGACCACGATTAGTTATTGTTAGAAAGGAGATACCGTGAAGCATCCTATGGCATTTGCACTCGCCGCTCTGGTGGTGTTCGCGACTCTGGCCGGAACCGCTGCCGCCGAGACAGCGTTTGAGGGCCGGAAGAAATGCAGTAATTGCCACAAAAGTCAGGCCGACTCATGGCTCAAGACCGCCCACGCCAAAGCGGTCGACTCGCTCAAAGCCGACAGGGACAAGGATAAGAACAAAGCCATGGTCAAGGCAAAACTTGACCCTAAGAAGGACTTCACCAAAGACAAGGACTGTATTGGTTGCCACGTGACTGGGTTCGGGGTGGAAGGCGGGTATGAAATTACGGAGCCGGACAAGTTCTTGATAGGCGTAGGTTGCGAATCCTGCCACGGAGCTGGGCCAGACTATCGCAAGGTTCACCGCAAGGCCGGTGAGGCATTTGAAAAAACGAAAAAGGTCACGCCGCGCGAGTCCCTTGTGGAAGCCGGAGAAGAGTTTGAGTTCATTGAGAAGTGCAACGCCTGCCATTTGAATTACGAGGGTTCGGGATGGAAGGGCGTTAAGAAACCCTACACCCCGTTCACTCCCCAGGTGGACAAGAAGTATACATTCGACTTTGAGAAGTATGTGCGTAACAACAAGGCCATGCATGAGCACTTCAAACTAGTGGGCACGTTTGATGGTCCGCCTACCCCGAAGTTTCATGAGGAGTTCCAAAAGTCTGCCAAGCCGGCCGAAATAGGCAAGGACGAGTAATGGCAGGGGGGTTACGGCACTACTTGAGTGTATCGGGCGGCGCCATACTTGTCGGTGCGATCCTTGCGGTCGGATCGATTGTTGTGGTGTTCGGCGGCGAGGCCGCCATATCCAGGACCGAGTTCTGCGTGAGCTGCCATTCCGAGACCTACCCGTATGAGGAACTGAAAAAATCCTCGCACTGGGGCGCGCTCGGTGCCGATCCTGGCTGCAAGGACTGCCACGTCCCCCAGGGCTTGAAAAATTTCCATCTGGCGGTGTGGACGCACGTGATGGATGGATTGCCTTTCCTGATAGATGAGTTCACCGTCGACTACTCTACTATTGAGAAATTCAACGAGCGACGGCCGGAAGCGGCCTACAGGGCGCGCATGAAACTGAAGGGCTGGGACAGCATGACGTGCCGGGAGTGCCATAAGAATACCAAGCCTCCCGGCGCCTCTGCTAAGGCTGCGCATAAGAAGATGGAAACGGAAGGCGCAACTTGCATCGATTGCCATCAGAACCTGGTGCACAAAAAAGTTCCAGAGCATGACCTCAATGCTAGTCTGGCGCAGGGCAAGGCGGTATTGAAGGAAGAGAAGAAAGAGAAGAAGGAGGAGGAGGACTGATCCGTGTCGCCTCTTTGGTTTCTGGAACAGCCCGGCGATAGATGGGGGCATCGG
>JAQBES010000070.1:0-8031 GCA_032123755.1 Nitrospirota bacterium | reverse complement strand
GCGAGGCCAAAGGAAAAAGCCGGTCCGGCTGCCGCCACACGCGCCTCAATGTTCGGTGTTTGTAGTTCCCGATCAAAGACGGTCCACCCACCGAGGATGTGCAGATAGATTCGTTTGATTTGGTACTGATAGCGACGGGCCACGACCGCGTGAGCGATCTCATGAAAGAGCACTGACGCGAGGATGAAGAGCGTGGCGACGGCGCCGGCCGCCCAGTGCGCTCGCATGGGCACACCCGGCAGAGCATCTTTGAACATGGCCGTGGAGAGGGCCCAAGTCAGCAGGCAAAATGCGACAAGCCACGAGTAGTGAAGACTGATCGGAAAACCGAGTAAGCGAAAGTGCATGATGACCTCACAGGGGAAATGGAATGGGGAATGAGGGGTTATGGAGCAGAAGCCACAAGGCTTCCGTACTCCCGGCCTGTTGGCGAATTGCGACCCGAAGTCGTTCGAACACAGCTGGACCCCACGAGCTCTGCCGGGCCTTCAACTGACGAAGGCACCGACGTGCAAAGCCTTGTACAACGTTTGTGGTGTGAAACATTCTCCGGGGCAGCCCGTGAGATCCGAAGAGAAGGAAATGGAGCGTGGGTTGGATGGCGAGATCACCCAAGATCATGTCGGTGTCCACCCCTGCATCGATTCCATCGATCCAGGCTTCATAGAGACGGGTTGTCTGTGGGGTGGCCAGGTTGATATGCAGGAGGATCAGGTGGACATGTTCCACCTGGAAGAGGCCAAAGCGTAGGGTGACGGTCACGGGATCAATGAACAAACTGCTGTGACGGGTGTCTTCTCGAATCAGCAGGGAGGTTTCATCCGGTGCGTGCGGGGGACGGTAGCGTGATACGAGCACGGCGCCGGGCTGGCTATGCCGAATGATGGCCGTGGGGTCTCGCGGGTGGTCAGATCGAGAATCGTTCATCTCGAGATACAACATTAGGTCTTCCCTTGCTTCGTCCGCCCGCGTTTGACCGTCGCGCCGTGATTATCTTTCAACAAGGCCGACACCTGTGAGAGTTCACTCTCGAGCGACTGCATGCGTGCTTGGAGCTGCTCCTTGTAAGATTTCGGGGTGCCATTTGTATTGATGGGAATGGTATCTCCCGGCGTGACAAGTTCCCCTTTCCATTCACTGGTGACGGTGTGAAAGGACCATCGTCCTTTCGCAATCTGCTCGATCGTTCCGGCGCCGGCGAGATAGCTCATCACCGGCATCACGTCATTCATCTCGTCGCACATACAAACCATGATGAGGTACCCTGTTGGCGCGACCAGATTGAAAGACCGAAATTCCCGCGTCTTACTTCGGCCACGGTTGGTTTCAATAATCTCACCGACATTGGCGGTAAACACACACTCGTTGTGGGCATAAAATCGCCCAGTCGGCGTGGTGTCTAATTGAAAGAAGTCCCGCTTCAACGTTTTCTTGCTTGCGTCCCACGTGACGCGGGCGACAAACGGTCGGTCGTTCCGGAAACTTGTGGTGGTGAAGCGAAAGCGAAAGGTTATGGTGGTCATCGCACCTCTGCGGCATGGAGTGCGGTGAGCGTCGGCCGTGGGATGCTTCGAATGAAGCGACAGGGTTGGGTGAGGACTTGCTGTGCCCCGTGGTGGTAGTGCTCGACGGGATACAACATCGTGAGCTGGTCTTTTGCCCGAGTGACCGCGACATAGAACAAGCGCCGTTCTTCCTCCAGGACGGGTTCGTCGTGCCAGCTTCGAACCGGGGGAAATTGTCCGTCCAAGAGCCAGATGACAAAGACCATTTTCCACTCCAGTCCCTTCGCGCTGCGGATGGTGGAGAGGGTGAGGTGGACGTCCTTCAGGTCCCGGCTTCCATCTTTGCTCTGATTGGGATCTAACGTGATGTCTTGAAGAAAGGCTTCGAGCGAGGGGTTGTGTCCGGCCAGTTCAGCCAGTTTCAAGAGATCGTCCATCCGATTCTCGGCTTCGGTGCCATAGTCACGGCGTAACAACGGTTCGTAGTGATGAAGGACCAGATTCATTCGGTCCATCAGCGGGATGGTTTCGTCTTGTACGGACCGGATCACGGCCGCGAGGTTGCTGAGGGCCCGCTGTTGTTTCCCTTCGGCTTGCTCGAGCACATCTAGCGGGTGCGGGTGATCTTCCATGGATTGAATGAGGCGTTGAGCAAACTTGGCCCCAACGCGATCGATGAGTAGCAACACGCGGTGCCAGGCTCCGCCATCGAGCGGATTGTCGGCCACACGGAGGTAGGCCAGCACGTCTTTGACGTGAGCTGCTTCTGTGAGCTGAAGCCCTCCGTATTTGACAAAGTGGAGTCGGTGTTTCGTGAGACAGGCTTCCAGTTCAAATGAGTGCGAGGAGGAGCGGAAGAGGACGGCCATGTCTTTTAACGACACGCCTTGATTCAGGAGTTCAAGAATGCGAGTCACGATGAATTGGCTTTGCGCGAGTTCCGATTCGCAGGTCACGAGTTCAGGCTGCGATCCGCCTTCTTCCGAGGTAAAGAGCTTCTTGGGGATGAGTCCCTTGGCGTCCTCCAAAATATGATTGGCGACGTTGAGAATCGGCTTCGTGCTTCGATAGTTTTGCTCTAAGCGGAAGATGTGGGCGTGGGGGAAGGATTTGAGAAAGCCGTTCATACTGTCGATCATCGAACCGCGGAATCCGAAAATTGCTTGGGCATCATCTCCTACCACCATCACGTTCTGATGTTCGGACGCCAAGAGTTCGACGATCATAGCCTCTAACTGCGTCGAATCTTGGTATTCGTCGACGAGAAGCGCTTGGTAGTGGTGCGCGAGTCGGAGACGCGTGGGGGCATGAATGCACAGCAGTTTATAGAGCAGCAGGAGAAGATCGTCGTAGTCCAGCCGATGCTGTTGCCATTTCGTATCCGTATAGACACTGTACAGCGCGACGAGTTGAGGCGTGTGTTCCTCGAGCCAGGGGAAATAGGTGGCGACGACGTCGGGAATCGGTCGCAACATGTTGGCGGCGCGACTAAACACGGAGGCGATTTGCTGCTTTTTCGGAAAGCCGGTGCGGGCCGTAAATCCCCGCTTGCTTGCCAGAATGTGAATCAATCCAGTGGCGTCGTCTTCATCCATAATGCTGAATTTGTTGTGAAGCCCGATCGCTGCGCCATAGATCTTGAGCAAAGTGAGGCCCATTGCGTGGAAGGTTCCGCCTTGGATCTTGAGCGGTGATTGGTTCAGGAGGACTTGCGTCCGATGGATCATTTCGTCAGCGGCTTTTCGGGTGAAGGTGATCAGAAGAATCTGTTCCGGCGCGACGCCTTGATTCACGAGTTCGGCCACACGATGGATCAAGGTATGGGTTTTTCCGCTGCCGGCTCCCGCCAGCACCAACGTGGGGGCCGCGGGGGCCAGCACGACGTCTTGTTGTTGGGGATTCAGCCGTGACGATCGTGTGACGCGTGAGGGTGTACGAAATGAGAGAGGCAACCGTTCGCGGACGGTCTCATGGGACCGAGCGGGGGCCTGGGGCCATTGATGCAGCCACGCCGGCACTGGACGGCCCTCTTCGGGAGGCGTGATGGGTTGCCCTTCCCGCGGAGAGAGGAGCGAGGGATCTTGTTCAACTAAAAATAAATCATCTGTGAGCGTAGTCGCACGAAACACGACAGCCTCCATGTGGGTCACTATTCAGGGACTGGTGTGAGAAAACTATTACTTGAGAGAAGGGATCAGGGTGGGAGAGGGTTTTCGGATGTAGTCCGAGTCGCCTAGACCCAGTACGACGGCACAATGATGCGGCGATGTGGTGTCGGTTGTCTGCCGGAAGGCTGTGAAGTACGTGCAGTTCACGCAGATCTTCCAACTGGGCATCGTGCCCTTGGAGGAAATCAGGTGCCATTGTCTTGTGAGCACGGGAATCAGGTCCGCGAGGGCTGCCGGGGAACTGTGCGGGATGAAGGCCAACAAGAACTGTGGCCAGCTCCAGAGGCGCTCGAACTCTTTCCATCCGCGCGGGGTCAAGCTCAAGACCGGTTTGCCATCGGCTGGCTCTGGTGTCAACTGGGTCAGGAAGTCGTGGTGCAGCAGGACGCACAGTGCGCCTGTGATGGCGCAATTCGAAAAGTGTGTACGAGAGGCGATCTCTCGACGTGTCAACGGATGTTCCGCGTTGGCGATGATTGCCAGTAGATGGCGGGCAACTAACTCGTCGTTGGACCACCTGGGGTACTCGACGCTCCAGTTGTAGAGCGCCAGTTCGTGGAGAAGGAATATGGCTCGTCCTTGGTGGATCGCCAAGGACTCGTTTTGCGCGGAGACGTGATTCGCTGCCTCGTCCGTGGTGTGACTCTGTGTCGGTCGTCGTTGTGGGGTGAACATGATGATGTGCTGTCCTGATAACACAGCAAATTCTGTATCTGCAAGGGTTCATCGAAAATATCGTCCTGAAGCCAAGGCTATCACTACGCCGGCCAAGGGGCTCCCTGGGCCGGTTGAGGGAAATCCCTGGTAGGATGGAGTCATGTCATCGCCGCCGCCGACCGCGTCCGTTCCGAGACCTATTCGGCCCGACCAAGCGGAGCTTACCGTTGTCCTGTGCTCCTAGGGTCTTTCCGCGACCGGTGCCCGACGGGACCTGTCCATCAGGGTGAGGCTCGAGGGATACTTCGATCTGTGACAGGGATCGTGTCAGTTCCTTGAGGTGACTCATGGCCGTTTCACGATCGGCGTGCCCGAGGGCTGGCAATTTGGCGGCATAGATCGTGAGGCAATGCAGGAAACGCTTGCTGTACTCCAAACTATTGAGCAGTTGTTCCGGTGAGAGCGTATCGGCAGTACTCATGCGCTCTGCCACCACAATATGGGCGGCTTTCGCTTCTGCTGTGTGTCCGGTCACTTGATGCTCGAGTGACTCCACTTGCCCTTCCAGGTTGCTGACCGTCTGATCCCTGTCCTTCAGCGTCTTCGACAGGCTGGTATTGATCTTCCGGATTTCCGCGATCTCTTCAGTGGAGGTCTTCCTGAATTCGTGGAGCTGCGATTCAAGCCGGGCGATCTCCTGCCTGTGCCGTCTCATGTCTTCCTCTGAACCGGCTGGGGAGGGTGGTTTCTTCTCTCCATCAGAAGAAGCTTTGGCCCCGCGGCGGTTGAGTTTGATGCGGTCTGCGCGATCAAGCCATTCCCTGAGATAATCCTCTTGGTCCTCAACAGAGGCCTGGGCGAGCCTGAGTCGCACTTCGTGTGGCAGGATAATCAGCAGTTCCTGGATACCCGGGATCAAGCGGCTAAAGGCAGTCTCGCGCAGGGTCTTTTCCTGCTGTTGCAACCGGCGTCGGTCGCTTTCGTTCAGCTGGCGACGGTGGATGTTGTCAAACAAGGCAGAGATTCGTTGTTCGATGGTCGTCGCGATGCGACAGGGGACTTCGGGGAGGCCTGTTTCGATGGCGATCTCCTGCCGGTGATGCCCGGCCAACACGATATAGCCACCATCGCCTTTCTCACCCCACCGCTCAACGATTAAGGGGGTATGGATTCCGGCTATGACGATATCGTTCTTGAGACTCTGGTATTCATCGTCCGTGAGCGGCGGAAACAGGTTTTTGTACTCCGGCCGAGTCTTGAGTTGATTGACAGGAATCATGACGCTTTCCATGTAACGCTCCCTTGGTGAAGTAAATGGTTTTGAGGTGATACACCGTGCGCGCGGGGATGTGGACTCCGCGATGGTGGATGAGTCGGCAGACGTCGACGATGGCCGCGTCCGGATGTTCTCGTAAGACGTGCAGAGCGGTCTGAGTCCGTTTCGGCAGGCGATCCCACTGCGAGGCGGCGAGGTATCGGGTGGTGGCGATGTGCTGTGCGGTGTCGGACAAGTACCGCAAGGGGATCACATACGGCTGCTGACCTCGGAATCCTCCTCGTTGTTTTTGCTGAACCGTGGCGTACCACGTGGTGGGGGCGACGGCGAGAAGCCCCCGTAAGGCGGGTGGCAGGAGTCCGTGTTGAATCCCTAGCCATCGATAGAATTGCCTCCGGCCCATCGAGGCTCCCATGTGAGAGAGGAGCGTGCGAAACTCACGAATCGTGAGGTAGGGGTCCCGGAGTCCGATTTGCTCAGGGCGTGCGCCCATCCCCAACTCGTCACAGAGTTGAACGGCGAGAGAGCGTAGGTTCTTCACACACAACTCCGATCGGCAGTCATCAGATGTTCGGGGATGTCATACTCAGCAAACTCTCCGTCTGTGGGGTCGGCGTGTTCCTCTCCTTCAAAGAGGGGGACGATACGAGACACGGTATGCGCCTCATAGCCGCTGGCTTGGATTTCACGTCGTCGCTTCAAGTAGACGGTCCAGGGCAATGTCTCGATCAAGCGGTCATACCGATCGCGAATTTCGACGAGTTTGTTTTTCCCGGTCACTTTCTTTCGGAAGAGTTTTTGGAGGTAGCGGAAGAGGAGACTTCGAAAATGTGCTCGCCCTCGCGAGAAGTCCCAGTTGGCGGCACAGTCGATGACGGCCAAGTATCCGATCTGGGTGAAATCGTCTTTCTCGAAGGCGCGGTCGAGCGCAAAGGCGTTGTATCGAAACGCCATATAGTGAATCAGCTTTTTGTTCTCTTCGTACAATTCGAGGATGAACGACTCAGAGAGTTCTGGAGTGGCGGGAATGCGGTGGGGAGCCCGTGTGGCAACTGATGCATGGAGACCCATAACCAAATCCTCCTTCTTGACTGATTACGACATTAGTAAAGGGAGCATCCGTTCACTGAACAACGAGAGTGAGCGAGAACGACTCCGTTCGAGATGTTTGTGCACGTAGCTGTGAGAGCAAGCCGCGAGAAGTTCGCGTGAGACGAGTTCTCGATGAGGGCGTTGGCGTTTGGGGGCTTGCTGAAGGTAGAGCGTGAAGAGTGTCGTCCAGGGCGGAACAGAAGGAAGTTGATCGGTCGTAATGAGTGTGCGGAACCAGACTTCGTTGACACGAAGTGCTTGTGCAAACTCGCGGAGTGTGAGTTGAATCTCCTGTTGGATGGCTTCGATGATTTGATGGGGGGCGCGCGTTCTCGCCATGTCATCTCCTTAGTAACTGTCTGGCGACGGGCCTGCGATAGGGTAACAATACTGTTACCTAAACAAGGTAACAACGCTGTTAATAAAAAGTAAACAACTAACTAGTCATTACCGGATAAGGCGAAATGTTTTTTCTGATTGACAGGGAAATGGAAGTACATTACAAGAATAACATCAGCTGATTAGGGATATGACTAGGATGGTTAGGCTCTAAACTAGTCCTGACGGCAAGTGGCCGACTCACCCATAACAATATTGTTATCTATAGCTGGTCACAATCCTGTGAGTGGTCAGGAATTCCTGTGAGAGGGTGGTGAGTGAAATGGCGGAACCTACGATTCACTTCTTAATGAAGCAAGCCCGGGAGCGGGCTCATCTTACACACCGTCAACTGGCTGCTCGTCTGGGATGTGCCCACAGCCACATTATTCAAATTGAACGAGAAGTTGCCCTGTCTCGGTCTGGTACCGGGGATGGCGGCAAGCGGGGCAAGACCGCGAAGGGGCTCTTGCCCAGTGCGGAACTGATTCGGAAAATTGCTGAAGTCTGCGCGCGCAACAAAGAGGAAGAACAGGTCTTGGTACAACGCCTGCTCCTCGCACGTTCGCGTGAGGTGGTTCCTATTGAGATCCGTCCTTTTGTCTCTGAGCAAGTCTTGCTCCCGATGTCAGAACGGTTCCGAACGCGGGTGTCGACCGATGTGGCTGCGGCGAGGCGTGGTTCTCTTCATGATGTCGGTGTCCGTCTTGGGGTGGGAGAACGATTAGAGTTGGTGGTATCTGGAGTAGGTCGTTTGTCGGCGCTGGAAGTGGCAGAGCTTGCGCGCCAGTTGGGCCAGTCGGTTGAGGAGTATTTGCTTATGGCGGACTATGTGTCGGAACGTGCGGGTCGGTTGTTTGCTCAGTACCCTGGCTGTCTCAGTCTATTGGAGATGTTGGTTCAGTTGAAGCCCGAGACGAAACAGGAAATTGAGCAGTTTCGTGTTGCGATGGAA
>JAQBES010000069.1:0-2526 GCA_032123755.1 Nitrospirota bacterium | reverse complement strand
AGCTACAAGCCAAAAGAGCCAGATCAATCCTCGCCGGAAGAAAAGCCCAAGGCGAGAAAAGAAATCCCCATCATCGCCATTCAGGATGATGCTGATGTGATGGCCGAAGAAATGGCGGAGCTCTTCGAAGAAGACAAGGTCTCTCACCAGCACGGCAGCTCTGAGCCGGAAGCGGACTAGCCGGTTTACCTCACAGCATTCAACAGTCAGCTCAGTCACATCAGATCTCCGCGTCACATCCTCAGCTCAAACTCCCCTTCTTTTGACGAATCACCTGCCCCACCGTTACGCTGCGGAGTGCTAGCCATACTGAGGCACAAACTAAATTATCTCTCTCCTAGAGCTTCGATGACCGTTGGAGCTGCCTGATGGAGAAGTTGTTACTCAGCAGTCAGTAAGTTAGACAACACATGTTGAGTGTGTCATAATCCGTTCCGCCATGACGCGAGACGGACGAACCCTGGATCACGGCACCCTGGAAACCATCCGCACGATGGCCGTCGAGCGTGTGCGCGAGGGCGAGCGCCCGAGTGACGTGATCGCCAGCTACGGATTTCACCGCTGCACGATCTATCGCTGGCTCATGGCAATACGCGGGCGTGGGCACGGACTCCGCGCACTTGCAGCACGCCCCGCGACTGGCCGCCCACGGACCCTGACTGCGAAGCAAGAACGACAGGTGTTCCGCTGGATCAATGGGAAGAATCCGCGGCAATACGGATTCGACTTCGGCTTGTGGACGCGTCAGATTGTGCGCGAACTGATCGCGCAGCGATTCGGCGTGCGGTTGAGCCTGGCCTCGATTGGGGCGTTGTTGGCGCGACAGGGCCTGACACCGCAGAAGCCCTGGCAGCGGGCGTACCAGCGTGATCCCGAGGCGATTGCCCGCTGGCAGCGCGAGACGTATCCCACGATTGCGCACCACGCCAAACGGACCCACGCCGAGATCTATTTCTGGGATGAGTCGGGCTTTCGGGCCGATGCGGTCCACGGCAAGACATGGAGCGCACGCGCGCAGACCCCGGTGGTCCACGTTCCCGGCCAACGTCAACGCATCAGCGCCGCGTCGGCCGTCAGTGCCAAAGGCGCCTTTTGGTTCGCCACGTATGCGGGCGCATTGACTGGTCCGCTGTTCGTGGACCTACTGCGCCGAATGATGCGCGGACGTCGCAACCCCCTGCATCTGATCCTCGATGGACTGCCAGCCCACAAGACCCTCGCGGTTAAGCACTACGTGGCAGGACTCGACGGCAAGCTGACCGTGCATTACCTGCCAGGCTACGCCCCAAATCTCAACCCCGATGAGCTGGTCTGGAGCCATGCCAAGCGCACCGGCAACGCGCGCCGGCCGTTGCAGAAGGGTGAACGTCTGGCCGACCGCATCACTGCGCAACTCACCGAGATGGCGCGTCGCCCCGCACTTGTCCGTTCGTTCTTCAGACATCCAAGTGTTGCCTATATTTCTGCCTGCTGAGTAACACGACGCTGTCACGCCTGCCGGAAGAAGCCTGTTGTACGCCCAGACAATGGTTGATGCCGCCCGCACTCATGGCGTCTCAGTTTCCTCATGTCCCTGAGGCAGTGGCAAATACCGTTCGCATTGCCGAGGCCTGTCACAGCGACTGGCGGTTCGGAGACACCATCTTTCCCGCCTTTCGCCGACTGACCGATGAAGACGCATTCACGATACTGAAAGAAAAGACCTCTGCCGGCGCGCGTCAACGCTACTCCGTTGTCTCAAAAGAGGTTTGTGACCGGATCGAAAAAGAGCTGGCCATTATCCGGGACACGCGCTTTGCCCATTACTTCCTTGTCGTGGAGGAAATTGTTCGTCAGGCACCCCGCACCTGCGGCCGTGGGTCCGTCGCAGCCTCGATCGTGTCCTATTGCCTTAAGATCACCCATGTCGATCCGATACAACACAATCTTTTCTTCGAACGGTTTCTCAATCCAGGTCGGAAAGACCCCCCGGACATCGACATCGACTTTCCCTGGGATGAACGCGACGACATTTTGAACTGGGTGTTCGATCAATATGGCGAGCATCAGGCCGCCATGGTGGCAAATCAAAACAGTCTCGGTTTCCGAGCCGCCATCCGAGAAACAGCGAAGGTCTACGGCATGCCGGCCGAGGAAATCGGCACGATACTGTCGCAGATCGTACGCCAGAATGGCATGTTGAGTTTTTCTACTCCCCCAACGATCGAGCAGTGGCTCTGTCGTCTCTCACAGACATTGAAATTCAAACCACCCTGGCCGGAGATTTTGGGTCAGGCGTTACGGGCGCAGAATCACTTCCGCCATCTTTCCATGCATTGCGGCGGAGTCGTCATCGTCCCGGACGAAATCCGGCGCTACGTGCCGGTGGAATACACGGCCAAACGCTTGCCGGTCATCCAATGGGAAAAGGATCAGACGGAAGATGCAGGGCTTGTCAAAATCGACATCTTGGGCAACCGGTCGCTGGCTGTGATCCGGGACGCCCTCGCGGCCATCGCGGAGCATACGGGTCGACAGATCGACTAC
>JAQBES010000068.1:0-4056 GCA_032123755.1 Nitrospirota bacterium | reverse complement strand
TGACGGAGACCTCAATAATTCAGGATAATCCGCCGTCCACCTCGATGTGCCGAAGTGGCGAAACTGGCAGACGCACTAGATTCAGGGTCTAGCGCCCGCAAGGGTGTGCGGGTTCAAATCCCGCCTTCGGCACCAACTCCTTCTCTCACTTTTGCTCCCTAGAACTCTTCAAGAGTAGAATCCGTACCTTGTGAGGCGTGGGCATGCTCAAGAGAATTGGTCTGTTCGGTTCCACTGGAGAGTAGGAATTTCATGAGAATCGTGGTCAGTGGCGGAACGGGGTTCATCGGTCGGCCCTTATGTTCCGCTCTCTGTCAAGAGGGGCATCGAGTCACGCTTCTCACGAGAAGGAAGGAAGAGGCGCAACGGTTATGTGGCTCAACCGTCACGGCTGTCGAGTGGAATGGCCGGGAGGCGGGAGACTGGGAGCATTGTCTCGACGATGCCGATGCCGTCATCAATCTCGCTGGTGCGCCGATTGCCGATGGGCGCTGGACCGATGCCCGCAAGCAATTCCTCAGCGAGAGCCGCGTTCTCACTACTCGTGTACTGGTAGAAGCCTTGTCCCGCAGCCCCTCGAAACCGCGCACGCTGGTCAGCGCTTCCGGTATCGGCTACTACGGGGCCAGCGACGACCGTGTGCTGGATGAAGGTGCCGCACGCGGCCAAGGCTTTCTGGCCGATCTCTGTCTCGCATGGGAAGCGGAGGCGCTTCGGGCAGCAGAATTCGGTGTGCGAGTTGTCCTGTTGCGAACCGGAATGGTGCTCGAGCTAGACGGCGGTGCCTTGCCGAAGATGCTGTTGCCGTTCCGGCTCTTTGCGGGCGGCCCCATCATGCCGGGAACTCAGTGGGTGTCGTGGATCCATCGGCGAGATCATATCGGTCTGATCAAGTGGGTACTCACGACGCCGAGCGTCGCGGGTCCCGTCAATGCTGTGTCTCCCGAGCCTGTGACGATGAACTTTTTCTGTGAGGTACTCGGACGAGTCCTCCACCGGCCATCCTGGCTGCCCGTTCCGGGATTCGCGTTGTTCGTGGCATTGGGTGAACTGGGGACGCTCATGACTACGGGCCAACGGGTTAATCCGGCGAAGGCGCTCTCCGGGGGATACGTCTTTCACTATCCAACGCTGGAACCAGCCTTACGGGCGATCGTGACGAAAGAATGAAAGAGGGTGTGCCATGGATCCGACTCTTGCCAAGAGTCTGGAACGGGAGCCGTTAGGCACAGTCGTTGGCCGGCTGTTTCCGGCCTACTAGGAGCCTATTCGACATGGCTGCTGTTGTTCACAAGGAGGTATTCACATGATAACCAAGAAGATTGGCGTTACGACCACTATATTACTGAGTGTGCTGATTCTCGTGCTGTGTCAGATCTCTGGGACAACGAGTGAGGTCAGGGCTGCTGAGGAGCAGGACAAGCTGGAAAGTCAGACCCAGCGGCCACATGGAGACGATGCCACTCTGCCGAAGGGTGTCATTGGCGTGTCGCTACATGTCGGGGCGGAACGTATCGGCGATCCGGCTTCGCTCTACGTGGCCCATGTGCATCCGGAGAGTCCTGCACAGCACGCAGGCCTCAAGCACGGAGATGAAGTGGTGACGGTGAACGGTGCGGCAGTTACCGGTAAGACCTATGAGCAGGTGATACAGATGGTGCGAGGGGAAGCGGGCACGGCGGTGAAACTGGGCGTAAAGGGAGACGAGGGCCTGCGCGAGATTGCGATCACGCGAATCGCCCGCGAAAAGCTCTATAAGGGCGAGATGGGATCACATGGCGGTCCGGCGCGATAGGTGTGCATCATGATCAACAGCCTGAAGACATTCGCAGTTCTTGGATTCCTGGTCATGTTTGGCGGAGGGCTTGCCTTCGGTGAACAGGCCGGCGTTGCCGCTGGCTCGGTACGGACCAGCCTGACAAAAGCGCACATCTATCTGGCGGCAGGCGATTACCGTCGGGCGTTGGAGGCCTGCCAGAGAGAAATCGACGACGACCCCTCCGTCAAGGCCTATATCCACTTGACCTATGTGTTTCACGCGATCGATGCTTACCTAGACCATCTATCTCGGGAGGAGCGTTGGACCACAGTGGAACAGTTGTATCTGAATCTTGCCTATAAAGATTCGCAAGATTTAATCGATCCGCCTGGCGGGTTGTCCCGCATAGCGAAGGAGATGATTCAGACCGGTGTCCATCAACAATCGGACGTCAGTGCCGCGATGGCCACCCGTCTGAACAAGAGCGAGGCAGAACGGTTGTGGCAGCAACAGACCCAATGGCGTACGGCGAATCCACAGACGTGGTGGACTGGCTTTCCGGACGCATGGCGTTGAAGCGAGCGGAATGTTGAACGTTCAGCTTTCGTTCATCGTAGATTATCGGCAAGCCCGCGAGGAATATATAGCTCTCGGCAAACTGCAGGGGACGAGATGACGGCGGTGCCGCTCCGTCTTGGGATCAGCCGCTGTCTCCTTGGAGATGAAGTCCGGCACGATGGGGGACATAAGAAGGACAGTTTTTTGACCGATGTGCTTGGCCACCATGTGGAGTGGATTCCGGTTTGTCCAGAGGTTGAGGCAGGGCTGGGCACTCCTCGCGAGGCGATGCGGCTGGTTGGTGACTCACACCATCCACGGCTTG
Organism: Nitrospirota bacterium; assembly: GCA_032123755.1. Lineage (GTDB taxonomy): Bacteria > Nitrospirota > Nitrospiria > Nitrospirales > Nitrospiraceae > Palsa-1315. Next base: position 1,414 of record JAQBES010000068.1, on the reverse strand, counting down.
TGACTATCAAGAGCGGGACAGATCACACGCGCGCACTGGAGACCATGACCACGAATCGTATCGAGGAACTCAAGAAGCTTGATTTAACCGGGTACGTCTTTAAGAAGGGTTCACCGAGTTGCGGGATCGAGCGAGTTCGTATCTACAATGAGCATGCGATGCCGAGCCGGAGCGGAGTCGGACTGTTTGCGCGGGCCTTTATCGAGCAGTTCCCGCTGATTCCGGTCGAGGAAGAAGGACGGCTCTGCGATCCTACGCTCAGGGAGAATTTTATTGAGCGGGTCTTCGGTTACCGCCGCTGGCAGGATCTCGTTCAGCGCGGAATCACGAGGCAGGCCTTGGTGCAGTTCCACACGATCCATAAATATTTGCTGTTGGCCCATAGCCCACAGCAATTCAAGGTGCTCGGGCGGTTGGTCGGTCAGGCTCATCAATACCGCCTCAAAGACCTCGTCCGCCTGTACGGGGAAATGTTCATGAAAACATTATCTGTGAAGGCGACGGTACGCAAGCATGTGAACGTGCTCCAGCACATCATGGGATATTTCAAGGAGCGGCTCGGGGCTCGGGAGAAAGCAGAGTTGCTGGAGGTGATCGGCGATTATCACCACGGGCTCACACCCCTGGTCGTCCCTCTGACATTGATCAGGCACTATGTCCGGATCTTTGACGTGAGTTACATTCGGGACCAGGTTTATCTCAACCCGCATCCCAAAGAACTCATGTTAAGCAATCATGTATAGTTTTTTCGCATGAAGAAAGGATTCAGGTGATGGCAACTGTTGTACGGGGCGTGATTCTTGTAGGGCATGGGGGCATTCCAAAGGGTTGCCCGCAGGAATTGGTCACGAAACTGAAACGGTTGGAGGCCCAGCGGCGTGCGGCAAAGATGCTGCCCTCGACGGAAGAACGTGAGTTGGATAGTAAGATCCGCCAGTGGCCGAGAACTCCGGAGACGGACCCCTATCGATCAGGACTTGAGGCGGTGGCAACTCGGTTGCGAGCTAATCTGGGGGAGGGGCTCTTTGCCGTGGCCTACAATGAGTTTTGCGCGCCGACTTTAGAAGAATCAGTGGAGGAGCTGATCAAGCAAGGCGCGACGCACATTACCGTGACCACGACAATGTTCACTCCCGGGGGGTCGCATTCGGAGGTCGAGATTCCCGAGATCCTTGAACAGCTCCGGAAGCAATACCCGGATATTGTGCTCCGCTATGCCTGGCCATATGACATGGATCTCATTGCGGTCATGCTCGCGACCCAGGTCAAACGGTTTTGAGAAAGGTCGGGAGAGCAAGGTTCACTGCTAACAATGGTTGGCATCCCGTGAGTGGCGCGTCCAGAATCGGATTTCCTGCGAATTGATTGCAGCGGGGCAAACGACCGCTCACCTTGCCGCCTTCTCACCATGTAT
>JAQBES010000067.1:0-2701 GCA_032123755.1 Nitrospirota bacterium | reverse complement strand
TGACAAGCAAGTCTACAGGCGTGGACGCCACGCTCGCCCACGATACCTCGCCTAAAAATGACACCTATCTAAAAACAAGATTCAAAAGAAATAAGAAGCGTTTCGTCACCACCTCCCTCTAAGCCCCCCCCCACAGTTTTCTCCACATCACGAGTCGCTCGAACGAGACAGCAGGGCCATCACTCCTTTGTCTCGTTCCGCTTGTAGCAGGATTCAGTCATGAACCAGACCACACGACGGCACAATCGTGGGTCAACCAGGATAGCAATAGGGGTGCCCCTCCTAACTATCAGACTCCATCAGAGAAAGTACTATCTCGTATTATTTCAATGTAAGCAGGCATTCCCCTAAGTTTGGTTGAAAGGATAGACCCATGCGCCCGCTGAAACCCTCAATTTCTTTGATCGTGTTTACCATCCTGGTTAGTCTTTCCGGACTTGGACAAGAACAATTCTCCGACCTTCCTGCAGTCAACCGGTGTCGAGCAGTAATCGATACGGCCCATAGTCGTTCAAGCCTCTATCAGATCTGGCTGCAGCGCGCAGCACAGAACAACGCCCTTGCTTGTTTTTGCCTCTCCTATACGCCCAGCGACAAAGAGAATGTCCCACTCGCCTGGCTTGAACAAGCGGCCAAGTTACGACTCCCAGACGCCCAACTCCTGATGGGCGCGAATTATGAAGTGGGCCTCAACTTCCAACAGGATTTCGATCAAGCGATGTTCTGGTATCGAGAAGCGGCCAATCAAGACTTCCCCTACGCACAATACGAACTGGCATCGATCTACTTAGAAGGTCGAGCTGGGCAAAAACGTAATGTGAAAGAAGCTCTCTTCTGGGGGCAACTCGCAGCCCGACACCAATTCCATTCTGTCGATGAACTGATTGGAAGGAGCAAAACACAGCTGAACAGGGAAGACATTCAGACTGTCGAACAACAAGTCAGCAAATGGGTCGCAAGACGGATACGCCAGATCGGAAAATCGTGAAGAACAATCCTGGAGCCCCTGCTCCAAGCTTCGTGTCCGTTCTCCCTAGTATTCAGGATCCCCATGTTGGCGCACAGTTGTCTGTGGAAGTACATTTCTTTACACTTGGAAGCGACTATGTTGAGAGGCCTCTTGCTCGATTCCCGGATAAGATTTCCGCCATGAATCCCGGCTCTCTATCAACCGCATTACTTCCCGTAAGCTAAAGCGAACCGACCACTGGGTTAGAACCAATATGCTGATTGCTAAAAAGAAAGGCCCAACCGAGGGGTACCCTTGGTTGTTTATCTAGACTGACTTGGATGGTGCGGGGAGATAACACACTGGAACGCATCTGGTATGCATTGTCCCGCGTCGAGGTTGGCTCCTTCCAAGCCGCTGACTCTGGCTAGCAGGTGAGCTGATTCTGGCTGATGCGTTTCACTTTGATTTTGTCGGCATGCTTTTCTGCCTGCGCAAGGTCATATTCAAGCGGCTGCGGTCACGGACAGGCCGAGCGGTGTAATGCACCCTTGCTGAACAATGCGGCCGGGATAGAGTGGGTTCTTCATACGCATCACTTGTCTCCTCCTCGTGATAATCAACTACATCCACGTCGCATGCCTCGCCTTCTTCAAAGGGGAAGGTCATATGACAGTTTGCCCTGACGGTCACAGTCCACAGGCCCTTCATTGCGCCGTTGAGGGGGTGCAGATGAAGGCCGGGAAGATCCACGTCTTCAGGCTTGCGGGCACGAGAAAGAACGAACAAGATGTTTTTGATTTTTCCAGCTGGACGGCGCAGATGCCTTTGGCCGCACCATTGTCGAACAGCCATTTCGACCCCTTGTGCCAGAAACTCTGAATCATGGTCCAGGGTAGCCGATACTCTGAGTATATGGTAATTGTCACTTATCGTTCAGGTGGCAATCATAGCGGTAGCTGAGCCTGAACGAAAGAAACGGTTTATACGCATCGTGAGGCGTCTCAAGAAGACGCCTCACTCATCCTGACGGCGTCAAATACGTTAGTATTGACTTTGACGTACTAATATGTAACATTTATAAAATACAAGGAGGTGTAGCGTGTTGCAACACAAGGAACCTGTCACGATCAGCATTCGCGCCAAGGCTGGTCAGCGTGATCTGATTGATCAGGCTGCCGACCGACTTGGTCGTAGTCGTTCAGACTTCATGCTAGAAGCTGCCTGCAGACAGGCGGAAGATGTATTGCTCGATCAAACCTATTTTGCGCTCGACGCGAAAGGCTTTGCTGCGTTTCAGGCGTTGCTCGATGCGCCCCTTGCTCCCACTGACCGGCTCCGTCGCACAATGAAGGCGCCCGTTCCTTGGGAACCGGGCCAATGATTTCGGCGCCAACGCCGCTCACCGCACAGCATCAACTTACCGATTTTGACAGCGGCGTGCCGTCACTCGATGACTGGCTCAAGCGCCGTGCCGCCAAAAATCAGGCGAATGACTCATCGCGAACGTACGTTGTCTGTGAAGGACAGACGGTCATCGGCTATTATTGTCTGTCAGCCGGAGCGATTGGCCACGCTGAAGCTCCCAGTGCCATGCGCCGGAACCGGCCCGATCCGATTCCAGTGATGGTTCTCGGTCGTCTAGCAATTCACAAAAACCACCAGCAGAAAGGCATCGGCACGGCACTGCTGCGTGACGCCATTCTGCGAACGATCCAAGCCGCTGAGATCGCTGGGATTACGGCACTGCTG
>JAQBES010000066.1:0-10753 GCA_032123755.1 Nitrospirota bacterium | reverse complement strand
GGTCGAAGTAGCGCTCAAGATGGCGCTCCAGTACTGGCAGCAGCGCCATCCCGAGGCCGGTCCCAAAAATACCTTTCTGCATCTGAAGCTAGCCTACCACGGCGATACCATCGGCGCCGTCAGTGTGGGCAACATCGAACTCTTCCATTCGCGATTCAAGTCGCTGTTGTTCCCCACCATCGAAGCCGACCCGCCCTATTGCTATCGATGTCCGATCAAACTGACCTACCCTTCGTGCCAGATGGCCTGCCTCGATCCGATTGAACAAATCTTCAAAGAGCGGCACCGTGAACTAGCCGGTTTCATCATCGAGCCGCTCGTGCAAGCCGCAGCTGGAATGCTGACCTCCCCTCCGGGATATCTGAAGCGAATTCGTGAACTGTGCACCAAGTACAATGTCCTCTTGATTGCCGATGAAGTGGCCACTGGCTTCGGCCGTACCGGCAAGATGTTCGCCTGCCAACGTGAGGGGATCACGCCGGACTTGATGGCGATCAGCAAAGGCCTTACCGGCGGTTACATGCCACTCGCAGCCACACTCACCACCGACGAAATCTACCAGGCCTTTCTCGGCAAGTACGAAGACTTCAAAACATTCTTCCACGGCCACAGCTATACCGGTAATCCGCTCGCCTGCGCCGTAGCGCTGGCCAACCTCGAGGTGTTCAAGGAAGACAAGACGCTCGCTCGACTACAACTCAAGATCAAGACGATGGCGCGGCTCCTACAGCCCCTGTGGCAACTGCCCCATGTCGGTGACATTCGACAGTGTGGATTCATGGCGGCCATCGAACTGGTGGAGGACAAGCTGACGCGGAAACCCTATCCACTCGAAACTCGAATGGGACACCGAGTTACAATGGAGGCCAGACGCCACGGGTTGCTGTTACGACCGCTGGGACACATCATGGCACTGATTCCGCCCCTCTCGACCGATGCCTCGACGCTCGCGCGCATGGTGGCGATTTTGCATCGTGCGATTGCGACAGTTACGGCATCACCATAGCAGGATGCTGAAAAAGCCCTCCAACGTCACGCACGTCTTGCTTGTCTCGCTCACATCAGCCTGATGGCTTCTTTCTTGCCGAGTTGAAGCAACGACGCGGCACTGGACTCTTTGAGAAAGATCTCCAGCTGGCCATTACTATTGATCAAGGCACAGGGCACCCGCGCATCCCCTTCTTGATAGCTCCCGACGAATCTATCGATCGTGTGGCCGGCAATGTGGATCAGCGGGTTGGGTCGCTTCGTGAGGGCTTGAACTTCCTTCACGTGGTCGGGTGTCAGGTTGGAAATAAGATTGCCGAATCGATCGACGTGGACAATCTCTCCCACCAAGGCCATGGCTTCCCACTTCGGCTTCGCGATCGTGAAGATCTTGCAATCGTCGATGAGTCGCCCGAAGGACGCGAACGGCTGTTGCCTGGTCAGCCATGCCGCAGCCGGGGCAAAGAGATCGCGGCCGTCGAAGGTGGGACCTGGTGCTGTCAATCGATAGTCTTCATTCTCAATCTCACGCACTTCCATCTCGCCGTCTTCGGCAAGGATCGGTGTCAAGAGACCGTTGTCGGGAGCTAGAAAAAAGCAGTGCGCGCTCTTTGCGATGAGGGGGCGCCGCGCGCTGCCGACGCCAGGATCGACAACGGCCACATGCACCGTGCCCTCCGGAAAATATTGATAGCAGGATTTCAGAAGATAGGCGGCGTCTTCAACCGAATGGGGCGGCACGTGATGCGAGAGATCGACAATGGTGGCGTGGGGATTGATGGTGAGGATCACCCCCTTCATACTCGCCACGAATGAGTCCCGATCGCCGAAATCGGTCAACAGCGTGATGAGACCCGAAGGGTGCGGCACGCTAGAGCTCCTCGAAACGAATCTCCACCACCTCGTATTCGACCATCTTGACCGGAGTCTTGACCTCGACGAAATCGCCGACTCGCTTTCCGATCAGCGCCTTGCCGACCGGAGACTGAATCGAGATGCGGTTTACTTTCATATCGGCTTCATCCTGTCCCACCAGCGTGTACTCCCGCTTCGACTGCGACTCCTGTTCAATCACGAGTACCGTGGCGCCGAACACGATGGTGTCAGAGATTCGTCCGGCCGTTTCGATGATGCGGGCGTCGGCCAGCTTCGATTGCAGTTCCACAATCCTCGACTGGATGAATCCCTGGCGTTCCTTGGCAGCATCGTACTCTGCATTCTCGCTCAAATCGCCATGGGCGCGCGCTTCAGCAATGGCTTCGATATTTTTGGCACGCTCGACTTTGCGAAGACGATCGAGCTCTGCTTGGAGGGCTTCGTGCCCCTTCCTCGTAATCGGTGTCGGCATAGTCTGTGGTGTCCTCTATGAGAGGTGGTGATACTCCTGCAGCGACAGAATGGTGAGTTCTTTCTTGAGAATTGCTTCAATGCCCATGACCGCCGCGCGTGCCCCCCGTATCGTCGTATAGTAGGCCAGGCCTTTGTTCAACGCCTCCCGACGAATCGACAATGAGTCGGCATGCGACGATGCGGTACTCACGGTGTTCACGACCAAAGCCACCTGCCCGTTCTTGATATGGTCCACGACATGAGGACGCCCTTCCATGACCTTGTTCACGGTTTCCGCAGGGACCCCGTAGGTACGCAAATATGCCGCCGTTCCACTTGTAGCTAGCACGGTAAACCCCAGCCGCTGGAGCTGCTGCACGACGTCCAGAGCCGCCGGACGATCACTTTCCTTCACACTGATGAATGCCGTGCCTCCTTTCGGCAGCGGCGAACCAGCTCCTGCTTGGGACTTCGCGAAGGCCCATCCAAAATCCTGGTCGATGCCCATCACTTCCCCGGTGGACTTCATCTCCGGGCCCAAGAGGACATCCACCCCCGGAAACTTATTGAAGGGAAAGACGGATTCTTTCACGGACAAATGCAGGGGGGCAGGAGCCTCGAGCAACCCCAGCTCAGGAAGGCTCTTACCCACCATGGTCTTCATGGCCAGCTTGGCAAGCGGCACACCGATGGCTTTGCTGACGAACGGCACGGTGCGCGAGCCTCGCGGATTGACCTCCAGCACATAAATCGTGTGGCCTTTGATGGCAAACTGTGCATTCATCAGGCCGATCACGCCAAGCTCCAGAGCCAACAACTTCATTTGTCGACGAATCTCTTCAATCACGCTCTGATCGAGCGAATAGGGCGGCAATGAACAGGCCGAGTCTCCCGAATGCACCCCGGCTTCTTCGATATGTTCCATGATCCCGGCCACCACGACGTTCGTCCCATCTGAAATGGCATCGGCATCGACTTCAATCGCGTCCGACAGATACTTGTCGATCAACACGGGATGTTTTGGCGAGGCTTTGACCGCCGATCCCATATACTCCAGCAAGCCGGATTCGTCGTAGACGATCTGCATGGATCGTCCGCCCAACACGTATGAAGGCCGCACCATGACCGGATAGCTGATCTGCGAGGCGATCCGCAGGGCCTCGTCGACGGATCGGGCCATGCCACTCTCCGCTTGGCGGAGCCCGAGCTTATTCAAGAGGTCGCGAAATCGTTCTCGATCCTCCGCACGATCGATCGCCTCAGGACTCGTGCCCAAGATTCGCACCCCGGCCTTGGACAAGGGCAAGGCGAGCTTGAGAGGCGTCTGCCCGCCGAACTGTAGCACAACTCCCAACGGCTGTTCGCGCTCGACGATGTTGAGGACGTCTTCCTCCGTCAACGGCTCGAAATAGAGCCGGTCCGAGGTGTCGTAGTCTGTACTCACCGTTTCGGGGTTACAATTCACCATGATCGATTCGATACCTTCTTCCCGAAGCGCCATGGCCGCATGGACACAACAGTAATCGAATTCGATCCCCTGCCCGATACGATTGGGCCCCCCGCCGAGGATGATCACTTTCTTCCGGTCTGTCGGGCGCGCCTCACATTCGCTTCCGTACGTCGAATAAAGATACGGGGTATGGGCTTCAAACTCTGCGGCGCAGGTGTCGACGCGTTTATAGGTCACCCCTCTTCGGCCCTGGCCGTCACGAGTTCGCTGCTTCCTGATCGAAGCCGCGGTGGCACCAGTGAGCTGTGCGATACGATCATCTGAAAAACCAAGTTCCTTGGCCTCCCACAGAAGCGACTCCGCAAGCGCAGCGGGTTTCTTTCCCGCCTGACTGACCAGCAATGCTTCAAATTGCATCAGCTCTCGGATCTGCTCCAAAAACCAGGGATCGATCTTCGTGAGGGCAAACAGGTCGTCATTGGACAGGCCGAGACGTATACCATCCGCCACGTGCCACAGTCGCTCGGCAATCGGGGTCCGCAGATGTTGGCGAACCCGCTCCAGCGCTTGTTCCCGATCGAACTCTTCAGGAAGGCCGCGATCCAACCCCTCGCGCGAGGAAAGCCCGTTCATGTTCAACTCCAGCGAACGAATCGCCTTCTGCAGGGACTCTTTAAAGGTTCGCCCAATCGCCATCACTTCGCCCACCGATTTCATCTGCGTCGTGAGGGTGGGGTCGACCCCTCGGAACTTTTGGAACGCAAAGCGAGGGATCTTCACCACGACGTAGTCGATCGTGGGTTCGAATGAGGCTTTCGTCACACCGGTAATGTCGTTGGTGATTTCATCCAACGTATAGCCCACGGCAAGCTTCGCGGCAATCTTGGCGATGGGAAAACCCGTCGCTTTCGAAGCGAGCGCAGAACTCCTCGACACACGCGGGTTCATTTCGATGACCACCATGTCGCCGTTCTTCGGATCCAGGCCGAATTGGACATTCGACCCGCCGGTATCGACACCGATCTCACGCATAATCCGAACCGAGGCATCCCGCATGCGCTGGTACTCTTTGTCCGAAAGTGTCATGGCCGGTGCGACCGTGATGCTGTCACCCGTGTGCACTCCCATCGGGTCCAGATTTTCGATCGGACAGACAATGACGACATTGTCTTTGAGGTCCCGCATCACCTCAAGTTCGTATTCTTTCCAGCCGATCAAGGACTCTTCGATCAGCAATTGACCGACGGGACTCATGGCGAGACCCCACTCGACAATCTTCTCAAACTCTTCTCGATTGTACGCAATATTCCCACCAGTCCCGCCCATGGTAAACGACGGTCGAATGATCGCCGGAAATCCGATCTGTTCGAGAATCTTGATGGCTTCTTCGCGATTATGCGCCGTGCCGCTGGCCGGCACTCGCAAGCCGATTCGCTGCATCGCATGCTTGAAGGCTTCACGATCCTCGGCCTTATGAATCGCCTCGGCGGACGCGCCGATCAACTTGACCTCATATTTGTCGAGTGTCCCCCGCTTGACCAATGCCATCGTCGCATTCAACGCGGTCTGTCCCCCCATCGTCGGGAGCAGGGCGTTGGGCCGTTCGCGCTCGATCACTTTCTCGACGACCTCAACCGTAATCGGCTCCACATAGGTCCGATCCGCCAACTCAGGATCGGTCATGATCGTCGCCGGGTTGCTGTTGATGAGAATCACCCGGTAGCCTTCTTCTTTAAGCGCTTTGCAGGCCTGCGTGCCTGAATAGTCGAACTCACAGGCTTGACCGATCACGATCGGGCCAGACCCGATCAGTAAAATGGACTGAATATCTGTCCGCCTTGGCAACGGAAACCTCGTTTCAGGTTCAGCTAGCTAGTTTGTGGCATCGGCCCGATCGTCGGCCGATATGGCGCGGGCGCCGGAGGCACTGCCCCGCCCCCCGGGCCATGATAGTGCTGGAGCGCCTCGGGCAGCCAGGCTTCGATCTGATTGATACGTGTCTCATCGGACGGATGGGTAGAAAGAAATTCAGGTACCGCCTGCTGCGACCGAAAACAGAGCTTCCCAATCATCTGCCTCGGACAGCCGCTCATGCGCTCCCAAAACGGCACGGCTTCACGCGGATCGTACCCGGCCTGCGCCATCAATCGAAGTCCGATGTAGTCGGCTTCCGATTCTTGTTTCCGATTGAAGGGCAACGACACATTGACCCCGTATGCCCCCAACAAGCCCTGGATCGCACCGGCATTGGCATTTCCGGATGCCGCAGCACCCAATGCGCCCAATTGCGCAATTTGGTCCAAGATACTCCGGCTCATCCGCTCCACCCCGTGGCGCTGCAACGCATGCGCGACCTCATGACCCATTACCGTCGCCAATCCAGCATCGTCTTTCGTATGTTTGAGGATCCCGGTGAAGATGGCCACCTTCCCGCCCGGGAGCGCGAAGGCATTGACCATCTTATCGTCTTGAATGACCGCAAACTCCCACTGATACTCCGGCTTGTTGGCGGCTTCAGCGATTTTTCGTCCCACGCGGTGCACCAATTCATTCACTTCCGCGTTGTCACTGAGCGGCGCGGCCCGTAAGACCTCACGGAATGCGCTCAATCCGAATTGCAGTTCCTTCTCTTCGGAAAAAAAGATCACCTGATCGCGCGCCGTGCCTGGCGCCCGGTAACAACCGGTCAAGCTTCCGAACAGACTTAGGGCCGTCCCAACCCCCAGGGCCGTGCAAAGGCTCATCGCCCCATGGGCGCCCAGAGCCAGCATCGCCCGGCGTCCAATCGGCGTCGAGAAGAATCTGTTGACCTGTTGATCTGTTGACTGTGCCATTGCGAGCAACTTCAGAAATCCCCATCGATCACTAGATCGACAATTCGATACATTCGACTATGGCATCCAGAGATACATGAACTGCGGCGTTCCCCCCCGCACCATCGACAGTAAATCCAGATTGACTAACCCGGTGATGCCCGAACTCGTCCCGAACAGGCGCGAATAGATATTATTCTGAAACTCCCCCCGCCGCCCATAGGTCACAACCCGCGCCTCCGTCAGACCCGCTTTTTTCTTGGCCATCTCGATCGCGTCATCAAGATACCCGATCTCATCAATCAAGCCTGCCGCTTTCGCCTGATCTCCGGAATAGATCCGCCCATCGGCCAATTTCTGGATTTGATCGGGCGACAGATTGGGACGCCCCTCCTGCACCACGGCCAGAAAGCGATGATAGAACGAGTCAATCACGCTTTGAAAGATCCCCCGCTCCTCAGCCGTCATGACCCGAAAGGGTGAACCCATGTCCTTGCGGGGTCCAGACGTAATGGCGTTGGCCTCGACACCCACTTTTTCAAGCAATCCACGGGCGTTGACGGTCAGCATGATGACGCCGATACTGCCTGTCACCGTCGAGGGATGGACCAAAATACTGTCCGCCGCCATGGCGAGGTAGTAGCCCCCTGACGCCGCCACATCCATCATCGAAGCAATGACGGGAACCTTCCGCGTGGTTTTGAACTCCCGCAACTCATGATACAGGATGTCCGAGGCGGTCACGGTTCCGCCCGGACTGTTGATGCGAACGACCACGGCTTTAATCTTATCGTCCTTCGAAGCCCTCGTCAGCTCTTCCCTGAACGCGGCCAACATGTTGGGCTGCGGGACAAGGCCATCTTTATCCTGTGAGCTAATGACACCCGTCAGATCGAGCAACAGCACCTTTCCATCGCCCGTGCCACTGAGTTGCACTTCCTGCACCGGCCCTGACGGCTCGATGAGATTGACCGTGATGCAACCAGCCTGCAGACCAATGACTGCGAGGAGACAGACCTGAGCAAATATGACAGACCCTCTAACAGCCCACGGAAATACCGTTTCATCATGCCAGAACTTCGATCGCCAGCAGGTTTGAGACGAGCCAGGTCTGTCTGGTTCATCTGGTCTATCTGGTTGGTCTGGTCTATCTGGTTTGTTTTGTTGGTTGACCAGAGAAACCAAACAACCAAATAAACGAGACAGACGAGACAGACCGAACAGACCAAATGAACAAGACGGGTTGGCGGACTTTTTCAGCCTCCTGCTATGCATGCTGTTTCTCCATCAACTGAACAAACTCGGTGAATAAATAAGCAGAGTCATGGGGCCCGGGAGACGCCTCGGGGTGATACTGCACCGAAAACATCGGACGGTCCAGGCAGACCAATCCTTCGATCGAGTGATCGTTCAGGCTCAAATGCGTGACCGCGACTTGACCGAACGCTGTATCGACCACTGGTGGTCGATCCGGAATCGCGCTGATCGGGTGAGCCACCGCCACCGCGAAATTATGGTTTTGCGACGTGATCTCGACTTGTCTCGTGCGGAGGTCCATGACCGGATGGTTCGCCCCATGGTGGCCGAACTTCAGCTTATAGGTTTTGAGCCCCAGTGCGAGACCGAGAATCTGATGCCCTAAACAAATACCGAAGATCGGATGGCGTCCAATCAATTGCCGTACCGCCTCGATCGCGTAAGGCACTCCCTCTGGATCCCCCGGACCGTTCGACAGGAAGATCCCGTCTGGCTTGAGGGCTTCAACCTGCGTTGCGGTGGTTGAGGCCGGGACGACGGTCACATCACACCCCACATCTACCAGTCGGCGAAGAATATTCAGTTTGACCCCGAAATCATAGGCGACGACACACCACCGCCTGGTCGCACCGACCCCTGTCTTGTGATCGAGCGAGGGTGCCCACGCGCCCGATCCTTCCGTCCACCGATAGGCTTCCTGGCAGGTGACTGCTGTCGCCAGATCGCGACCAACGATGCTCGGAGCTGCCTGTGCCTTCTCGACGGCTCGGCGGGGATCCCCATCGACATGGGTAATGAGGCCCTGCTGTGAACCATGTTCGCGCAAGTGGCGGGTCAAGGCCCGCGTATCCAACCCCTCGATGCCAACGATCTTCGCCTCATGCAGATAGTCTTGCAACAACTGCTGGCTGCGCCAGTTGCTGGCGAGTTGGCTTGCCTCCTTCACAATGAATCCCTCAGCCCAAATCCGCCGCGACTCGGTATCCTCAGGTGTCATCCCGTAGTTTCCGATATGGGGAGAGGTCATCGTAATGATTTGTCCCTTATACGAGGGATCGGTCAAGACTTCCTGGTAGCCGGTCATCGCCGTGTTAAACACGACTTCTCCCACCGTCTCCCCTTCGTATCCGAGGGCACGCCCTTCGAAAATCGTACCATCTGCCAATGCCAACCACGCTTTGTTCACGTGCGCGCTCCGTCCCAATAGAGAGACCGTGTTGCCTTGATTCCGATCAAGAGAATTCCCAGTACAAGATCAACCATGTAGATCCACCGAATCGGCTTCAACATACGAAACAATGCTTCGAAGGCCGCCTTCTTTGCCGTCTCTTCTTGCGCCGCAAAGGCCTGAGCTTGAAGCGCCGCAGCAGAGGGGTGCAGCCACACAATAATGAGTCCCGCGATCGCCGCCATCCCCACCAGCACCGCCATCTCGCCTCGGCTGACCGCCACCGCCGGATCTCCACTCCACCAGCGATACCACAATGCGGCCCACAGAATCGCCAGCGCCCCGATCATGAAGCGATGAAAGCCCTCAAACGCCCGCGTCAGAAACAAGCCTCCTAAATCCTGCCCACCAAACGTATTAAAGACCGCGGGAATAACCGCCCCGATGAGCACCAGTCCGCCGCCGACCCATACTCCCAGAGCCAGCCATTCAAGCGTGAGGCAACAGACCATCCCCCAACGGGACAGACGCAGCACCGGGCTACGACTCTGCCTGGCCGGCCTGGAATACCACTCGGCCACCCACGATCGTTGTCCTCACCCGGCCCTTCACTTTCCATCCGGCAAACGGAGTATTTCGGCTCTTTGAGCGAAATTTGGCTGGATCGACCTCCCACTGTTCCTGCTGATCGACGATTACCACATCGGCATCGGCTCCGACCGCCAATGTACCTTTGGCCAATCCAAACGCCTTCGCCGGAGCCGTACTCAACTTATCGACAGCCGACTCCAACGACAAGACCCCCTCATCAACCAAGGCGAAGGTCAATGGCAGCGCCGTCTCCAGTCCGACGATACCGAACGGAGCTTCAGTAAATCCCAGTTGTTTTTCCTGCGTGGCATGCGGAGCATGATCCGTGGCAATAACATCAATCGTACCATCGCGGAGACCTTGCTTGATCGCTTGCACATCCTTCCCCGTCCGAAGCGGGGGATTCATTTTGGCATAGGTATTATAGCCTCGAACCGTTTCTTCCGTAATGGTAAAATGATGGGGGCAGGCTTCGGCTGTTACTTTTAACCCGCGTGACTTGGCCTCCCGCACCATCCGGACCGATCCCTCCGTGCTGATATGCGCCAGGTGCAGCCGAGCGCCAGTCAGTTCCGCCAAGGCGACATTACGCGCCACCATCACATCTTCCGCTGCCGCCGGCATCCCGGGGAGCCCCAACTCGGTCGAGATGGCCCCTTCGTTCATACAGCCCCCCTCGGCGAGATGCAGATCTTCGCAATGATCGACCACCGGCACGTCGAAGGCCAATGCATACTCCATCGCTCGCCGCATGACCAGGCTGTTCATTACCGGCTTCCCATCATCCGAGATCGCAACACAGCCTGCACGCCGCAAGTCTCCGATCTCAGCCAGCTCCTTCCCTTCCGAACCTTTCGTAATCGCGCCGATCGGAAACACATTCGCCAGCCCAGCTGCCCGCGCACGATCGAGCATGAACTCCGTAATCGCTTGGTTGTCATTGACGGGATACGTATTGGGCATACAACAGACCGAGGTGAAGCCGCCGGCCACCGCCGCCGCCGCTCCGCTCTGAATCGACTCTTTGTATTCGAAGCCCGGCTCCCGGAAATGGACGTGGAGATCAATGAAGCCGGGAAGAACCAATCGTCCCGTGGCATCAATCTTCGTGGCCCCTGCGGGAACTGTGAGATGCGGCCCCACCGCGACGATCCGACC
>JAQBES010000065.1:0-3602 GCA_032123755.1 Nitrospirota bacterium | reverse complement strand
TCTTGTCGTCTTCCTTCACCACAGCATCGTCTGGCCTATCAAGAACAGCCTTTGCTGGAGCGGATCCTTGTTTGGTCTTAGAGGAGTCTGCCGGCGCTGCGTGCCTTGCCTGAACGACCTTGTTCAAGCGCACAAGAATCTGATCCATCCGATTGGCCAACGCAGAATTGGTTTCAGCCAATGTAGCCACCTGACTCATGACCGAAACAAATTTCTGGCCCAGATTACTCATTTGCTCCTGTTGAGTGCGAAGGACTACTTCTTGCCGATCGATCTTGACACTGGCGATACGAAGATCTTCCTTCGCACTTCGCATCGTGTCGATGACCTGATCCACCTGGTGCTTCAAGGTGGTCTGCTCCACACTCACATGCTGATAGGCCCGAGCCGTATCTTCGACTCGGGTTTCAAGCGACTGCTGTTCGCTCTCCCACTGTTCTTTCACATCCAATAGATGATCGTGCTTGGCATGCAACTCCTCGTAGGTCCACCACCCCACACAACCAGGGGTTATGAACACGATTAGCACCAACAGTGCTGCGCGATACATGGGATCCTCCTTCCGCAATTATGATTGATGGGCGGATGGGTTTGCGTCCGTCGCGGGAGCGCTTTGCCGTAACAGCTTTCCAAGGTCATCGTTGATTCTGTATTCTGTGTCCGTGACACGGGCACTGTGCTGAATGATTTGATGCAGCCCAACCACCAGTTCCCCAAGAAGTCGAAACTGGTCTTTGTATTTCGACAGGTCTTCGGCCTCCATCCGAATCCGCAGCATGGTGTCATCGAGCGCTCGAATCAGCGGTACCACCTTCGTGGTGTCCTGTACTCGTGGCACGATCACCACCGCATTCTTTCGGCCTGCCAACTCCATTCGTTCGTGGATATCAGACGCAGGCTCTTTCCACTGCCACGCATTGTTCCCGACTCCAAAACTTTGGAGGAGGGCACGACATTGCTCCATCCAATTTTCAATCCGAACCTGCACAGCGTGAACAGTTTCCATCGGCACTTGATCACCAGCACCACGACGAAGGCGCTGAACGATTTTGTCAAAGGGGAAGAGTAAGTGTGAGAGAATCCTCCCTTCCATCGTGCGATGAAGAATGAGAAGAGAAGACGGATCCTTTGTGCGATCGCGACGATCCTGAATGTGCTGTTTCAGATCCCGGATCCGCTGTGGCCCTTTGTTGCTCTCTCGACCCGCAGGGTGGACGGCGGCGGGCGGCTGAACCTGGCCCACGTGACCGTTCTGGGTAATTGTTGTTGTTGTCATAGACGCCTCCTTAAGTTGTTCCCCCACCTAGTTCAGACTCATCGAACGGCTCGATACCGATCCCGGTTAACTTGCTTGCCGTCGCAACATTCGTTGCGGCCTTTCCGAGAAAAGCCTGAATCGTGCCGCGTTCAACGATCACACGGGCTCGTCGTTCTTCTCGATACACAAAGATATGCCGGATGGCTCGTGCCGGAGCCGGGGACAGTGCGTTGGCGATATAAACCTCGAGATCCTGGCTGTAACGAACCAGACAGATCGTGCGGGAAATCTGACTGGTAAACTGCGGCACAAGGGCTTTGCACACCTTCACTGGATCTTTTGTCGGATCACTATGCTTAAGAGCGATTTTGACGAACTCGGCATGTTTAACGGTCGCAACCCGATGGACCGAGATACCGTGTTCACGAAGTGCCGGCAGGAGAACAGATTCGGCGATTTTCCTGAAAAAGTGCGCGCAGCGTTGAGAAAGTATCGGGTATTCTCCCCCATACTTAAACACTGCAGCAGAGACCGAATCGCGTATCTTGAGTGGATGGTCCTGATACCGTTTCGGAAGGAGGGCAAACGTATTGGATTCGTGCAACCACACCAGATACGCATCTTTATCTGGGTAGGCACGAACCACGCGGCCTGCGACTAAATGTCCAATTGGAATCATGTCCATAAATCGCCTATGCTATAGGGGTGATACGAGACAGCCTGCCCCATCCAGTAAGTCATTTCAGCAGGTCTTGATGGTTCAACCTTAGACCGAATATCCTCTATGACTGCACGGTCCCCAGTTATTCCGCCCTTCCTGCTCCATTGAATTCACCCCGCTACCTGCAAGCCGTCAGACAAGTAATACGAGTGCCGCCTCAGGCGACCGAAGCGATTTTCCCTGTATTCCTGGTCGGGTGCTCCTCAATCTTCGTACCCATCAGCCTGGATTCGTTCTCTGAGCGGGTGACAGTCGAACGAACCGAGGTCTTAGAACCACCTCGAATCCCGGTTGAACCCCAGAATGATGGGATGGACTGTCAGAGCTAGACAGCGAGCTCGGGAGTACCATCAGGCCGATACGAACGCGTCCCTGCGTTGCTTGATGTGCTTCTTGACCTTACTCGGCAGAGCTCTTTCGGTTAGGCCCAGTTCATAGGTCTTCTGGAGATTCATCCAGAATTCTGCAGTGGTTTTGAAAAAGTTCGCCAGCCGCACCGCCGTATCGCCCGTGATGTCGGGCTGCCCTTTGATAGAAGATTCAATGCACGACAATCAGGGGACAGTTTTGGGAGAGTCGGGTGGCAGGCAGCAGTGTGATCGTGTGACTGACCGAGAGACTGGGAAGATTCCTTGTTACTTTTCTGCTGCTTTGGGGCGACGGACTCGGAGCTTATGATCGGTGACTACAACAAAGGCTTGCTTCCAGGTTTCGACAGGCTCCATCTGAAATGGAGCATGTACTCGCCGGGCGAGCGCTTCACGACCTGGAGCCCGAAGTCGTACCAGTAAGAGTCCCTGGTGCATGCCCGGTGCGAAACGGCGGATATCGGAAAAGTCTAAATTTTGCGTGATGAGGAAACGCGCTGCAGTTTGAGCCGCAGCCCAGATGTCGGCGTCCGGTCTTCCTGCCAACCCTTCCTGCGGAACCGTATCGGCATCGTGTCCCAGTTCAGCAAGCAGCCGGACCAGTCGGGCCGGGAGGTTCTCGTCCAGTTTGATCTTCACGCGATATGCGGGACGCTGGGAAGCGGTAGATCCTCTTTGGCAGAAGTGGCGGCGAAGGCAATCACAGCGCGCACCGCACGCTCCGTCAGGTTTGGACAATCATCAAGGAGTTCTTGGGTGCTTGCGCCCTCGGCCAAGCTCGCGAGAATCGTGCGCACGGTCACTCGTGTTCCCTTGACCACAGGCTCCCCGCCACAGATTGTCGCATCACGCACGATGTACTCTTCATAGTTCATGACATTTTCCCCCAGTCTCTCGCCTACCGCTCCCGCCCTTCAAGAACCCCTACTCCATGGGAGATGGTCATGGAACCCTCCACGAGCTGATTCTCAACACGGGCACTCGGCTAGGTCAGCGCGTGCGTTAGCTCCTGAGCCTTCATCGTGATCTTCATCGCTATTGTGATTCACGGCACTTCTGCACGCCCAAGTGTAGCATGGGAAAGAGCACCCAGCACTAGAGGAATTCTTCCCTCCTTGGTTTCAAACTTTTAACGCAACGAGGTGATTAATGACCTCGGTAGGTTTCTGCCAGTGTAGCACGGCACGGGGACGGTCATTCAGCTCTCGCTGGACCCGCTTAATTTCCCGAGTCGAGACCTTGTTGAACTCCGTCC
>JAQBES010000064.1:0-2761 GCA_032123755.1 Nitrospirota bacterium | reverse complement strand
CTCTTGATCGATGCCGTGACCTTGCCGGATCTTGCCATTCCCTCACGCTCTATCATTAAGGGTGATACGCTATCGCTCTCGATTGCCGCTGCGTCGATCGTGGCCAAAGTCGTGCGTGATCGCATGATGATGGCGTATCATCTGACCTATCCAGAGTATAATTTTTTCTCTCATAAAGGGTATGGGACAGAAGAACACTTGCAACGACTCGCTCAACATGGTCCCTGCGCGATTCATCGGCGAACGTTCGCTCCGGTCGCACAGCTCTTGGGTGGCCATGGGGGCGCGGAACCCCTCTCGCGGACGGGTCCGGGCGAATCTTTTCGGACGATTCAGTGACTATCCTGGACCCCCGGAGGATTTTTGGGCAAGAAGGCGAATCGGCGGCAGAGCAGTATCTGCGGCATAAGGGGTATCGGATTGTGGCACGCAATCTGCGTTCATCGGTGGGGGAACTGGATTTAGTGGCTGAAGATGGTCAGGTGCTGGTCTTTGTCGAGGTGAAGGCGCGTCGCACCGACGCGTTCGGCGGAGCCATCCAGGCCGTTCATCAACGGAAGCAGGAGAAGTTGATCCAATTGGCGGCCCAGTATTTGGCCCGACACCACATGAAAGATCGACTGTGCCGATTCGATGTTGTCTTGCTGCAAGGCACGGACGCCGTCGGTTCACAGATCGAGCATATTCAGAATGCGTTCGAAGTATCTGGGGACGATCTCCGCTGGTAAGATAAACGATGATTCAATTAATCCACGTGTCGAAACAGTACGATCAGCGGCCGGCGCTTTCGGATGTCACTCTGGAGATCGGCAAGGGAGAATTTGTCCTCCTCATGGGGCCCAGTGGAGCGGGCAAGTCGACGCTGTTGCGGATGCTCATCAGGGCCGAACGGCCCGACGAGGGACAGATCTTTGTTCACCAAAAAAACGTGACGACGCTTAAGCCGTCGGACATTCCGTATCTGCGCCGCAAGGTGGGAACGGTGTTTCAAGACTTTCGGCTGTTGCCGAAGAAGTCCGTGTTTGAGAATGTGGCGTTGCCTTTGCTGGTGCAAGGAATTTCCTCTGCCGACATTCGTCGGAAAGTCACGGAGGCGTTACGGGCGGTTGGTGTCGAGCATAAGCGAGATCAGCTTCCTGCGGGCCTTTCGACTGGAGAGCAGCAGCGGGTCTGCATCGCCCGTGCGATTGTGAATGGTCCGGTCGTCTTGTTGGCGGATGAACCGACCGGAAATTTAGACCCCGCCCTGACGGCTGAGATCATTGAACTATTTAAACTCATTAACGCGCGCGGCACAACCGTCGTGGTGGCGACGCATGATCCTCTGGTCATGGCGCAGGTGAATCGGCGGGTGCTCACATTGTCACAGGGCCGGTTGCTGCCGGAACATAGGGGATTGGCATGAGGACGCTCTCGTATCTCCTCAGGGAATCCTGGGTCAATATGCGGACCAACCGGACGACGACGATGGTTGCCATCTTGACCACGGCATTTACATTGGCCTGTGTCGGTATCTTCTTGCTGCTCTATGTTAATTTACGGGCGGCGGCCGGATGGCTCCAGGACGATATTAAGATCATGGTGTATCTTGATGATCGACTCGCCTCCGATTCGGTCGCTGAGGTGGAGCAGCAGTTGCAGGGCGATCGTGCAGTCGCATCACTGTTGTTTATCTCGAAAGAGCAGGCGCTGGGAGAGTTTAAGGCACAATTTCCTTCGGAGTCTCACCTGCTTGAGGGGCTGGGGCAGAATCCCTTGCCGGCCTCCTTTGTGGTGGCACTCAGTCCGTCATTCCGTTCGCCGGATGCGGTCAAGCGATGGGCGGAACGGGTCCGGCAGGTCACCGGCGTCTCCAAGGTTGATTATAATCAAGATTGGATCGACGCCCTCGCGACCGTGATTCGGTCGATTGAGTTAGTCGCCATCGGCATCGGCGTCATTCTCTCGGCGGCTGCCGTGACCATTATCGCCAATACCATTCGTCTCACACTATTCGCCCGCAGAGACGAGATTGCCATTTTGCGTCTCATCGGGGCTACGACAAGCTTTATTCGCATTCCATATCTGCTGGAGGGCGCCGTGCTTGGTGCCCTGGGAAGCGCGCTCTCTCTGGTCATGCTCAAGTTCATGTACGAATTGTTTCGGCAGCAAATGCGAACGACGGGACGATTTGCCGGGCTCGAGAACCTCATGACATTCTTTCCCCCGTCTATCTGTCTTGCCCTGATTGCGGTGGGGCTGGGACTCGGGTTTGCAGGCAGCTTCGTGTCGATACGGCGTTTCGGCGAGGCCAAGGCATGAGGTGTTGGCCGGGGCTCAGGGTCGGAGTCATGATCTGGGGGCTGCTGAGTGTTTCCTGGCCATCGGTTGCGTTTGCTGATCCGATTACCGATAAGATTGTGAAAGAACGCAAGGCCCTTGAACAACTCAAAGATCAGATCGAAGTGACGCGTAAACAAGCCAATGAGGCAGGGAAAAAGCGAGAGTCCCTCTTGCAGGGGATTCAGACGCTCGACGAACGTGTGGTGCACTACCGACAAGCGCATCAAGAGATTAGTCGGAAGTTGAGGAAGAAAGACCAAGAGATCGAGGTCATCAATACGCAACTATCCGGTTTGCGTGACAGTGTGCGAGAACGTCAGGACGCCATTCTGGCTCGGCTGCGAGTTCAGTACATGGAGGGCCGTTTTGGCTATTGGAAAATCTTGCTTGCCTCGGACTCGTATGGTGATTTCCAGCGCCGCCTGCAGTATCTCTCGGC
>JAQBES010000063.1:0-12880 GCA_032123755.1 Nitrospirota bacterium | reverse complement strand
GGGCTACCGAGTAGCCCTCTCTACCCTGTGCGAGAAATGCGGTTGACGAGACGAAATGTCTACGGTATTCGTGTGTCTTGTGCACGGATAATTCACGATTGTATTGATTTCTCCTGGTTGCACCGGTGCGGCACTAGCAGGCTGCCGAGAAAATGTGGCACGATGGACAAGCAAGGGTCCGCGGCGCTGGAGCAATGGGAAAATAGTAGGCAGGATGCTCACAAAGTTCAGACTTTTCACCTGCCCAACCCTGGCGGCTACTTCACCGTCCCGTCCTGAGTCTGCCACGCCAGGCTCTTCGCCAGAAGACGCGCCTTCTTCCATCCAAGGCCCCAGCTCTGAGACCGACCCTCGTTTCACGGTTTTTGGAACCACAGCGCGAACGCTGCATGGGAAAAGGCGCGTCTCGGCGCGCCGGGGTTGGGCGGGTGAGAAGAGCGGCTTGTTCAGTATCCTGCTGGCGGTCGTAGGGCTGGTGCTGTTTTCTGGGCAGACCTGGGCGCTCGCAGCCGATGGGCCTGTCTCCGCTCCTCCAATTTCTCCAGTCGAGCAAGTTTATCCAGTCGAACAAGCGCTCTCCCAGGTGACCAGCGAGGACGAAGCCGTCCGCGAAGCAGCCATTCGTCTGTTGATCGATCAGGGCGATGCCAGCCTGCTTCCGCGGCTGGGGGAGATTCGCGCCAATTCAGATCGCCTCATCAGGATGGCCATCAAGCCGCTCATGGATCTGCTCAAGAATCGAGCGAATCTGACCAACTCCAGCACCGATGTTCGTCGATCGGCGGCGACGGATCTCGGCTCCTCCGGTAATCCCTCGGTGATTCCGTGGCTGGATGGTGCCGCGGCGACCGAGTCGAACAAGTGGGTGCGCTACACGATGGAAGAATCTGCGGCCCTGCTCAGGCTCCAGTCGGACGACCCGTCGATCAAAGCCGCTGCCGCCGATAAGCTCGGCGAACTCCGCAGTCAGAACGGTGTGCCGATCTTAACGCAACTGGTCGCGGCAGGAGCCGGCGCTGAGGCGACCGAATCGCAGAAAACGGTGGCCAAGGCTGCCGGCGCAGCGATCGAGCGCATTGAAACCTGGGGTGTCTGGTCAAACGTGATTGAAACCTTCTTCCGCGGGATCAGCCTCAGCTCGATTCTGCTGATCATGTCGTTGGGATTGGCGATCGTCTTTGGCTTGATGGGCGTCATTAACATGGCCCATGGCGAGCTGATGATGGTCGGCGCCTACGCGACGTTTGTCACGCAAGAAATTTTCAAGGCCTATCTCCCCCCCTCCATATTCGATTCATATTTTCTTACAGCGATGCCGGTGGCATTTCTTACCGCCGCCATCTTCGGCCTGGTGCTTGAAGCAACCGTCATCCGGTTTCTGTACGGACGTCCGTTGGAGACCCTGCTGGCAACCTGGGGTGTCAGTTTGATCTTGATGCAAGCGGCGCGCGTCTACTTCGGCGACTTGACCGCTGTAATTGCGCCTGGATGGCTCAGCGGAGGCGCGCAGGTCATGGTCGGGGTGTATCTCCCGTTTAACCGAATCTTCGTGATCGGGTTATCCATCGTCTGCGTCCTGGGTATCTACTTCTTACTGTTTCGTTCAAGTTTAGGCCTGCGTGTTCGAGCGGTGATGCAGAATCGCAATATGAGTTCCTGTCTGGGCATCCCCACCAGAAAAGTCGATGCCTACACCTTCGCGTTCGGATCGGGTCTCGCCGGCGTTGCCGGTTGGGCACTCACGTTGATCGGCAATGTGGACCCTGGGCTCGGTCAGAATTATATCGTCGATGCCTTCATGGTCGTGGTGACCGGAGGGGTCGGGAAACTGGCTGGCACGATCGTGGCCTCGCTGGGGATCGGCGGGCTGAACAAGCTGATCGAGCCGAGCTTCGGTGCCGTATACGGCAAAGTCTTCATCCTCGTGCTGGTCGTCCTGTTCTTGCAGTGGCGGCCCTCTGGACTGTTTGCGATGAAGGGACGAAATGCCGATTGAGAACGGATACAGTGCAAGTCTTTCCGTGCTCGCGGAACCTGCACGATGAAAGAGTGGAATGACACCCCTGTTGATCCCTTGCGTCCGGAGCGCGCAGATCAGAACGTGCTTGCGCGATTGGCGCAGTGGGACCAACAAGGCTGCCATTCCAAGAGAGAGAAACAAACGAGCGTGGAAGGATCATATAGAAGGCTGAGGGTCGTTCGACGCGAACAAGGGGATGGGCTCGCGCCGTACCCTTGGGGGGAACCGAGAAGACGATGAGTGACGGAACAACGAACACGAATCGCGGTGGATATCTGGGCTTTTGGGTCGTCGGCGCCATTCTGCTCGTGGCCATGCCGCTCCTGAACCTCATGCCGCCGGAAGATTCCTGGTTCCACCTCTCTGATTTCAGTCTGAATCGATTCGGAAAATTTCTTGCCTTTGCGATTCTGGCTCTGGGGCTCGATCTCATCTGGGGCTACACCGGCATTTTGAGCTTGGGACAAGGAGTGTTTTTCGGATTAGGCGCCTACTGCATGGGCATGCACATGATGCTCACGATCGGGAAAGAGAGCGTCTATGGCAGCGATCTGCCGGACTTCATGGTCTGGAACCAGATTAAAGAACTGCCTCTTTTCTGGTATCCGTTCTACAGTTTTCCGGTTGCGGTCATCGGAGCGATTCTGGTGCCGGTAATGTTCGCGTCATTGTTCGGATTTTTCGCCTTCCGCAGCCGCATCAAAGGCGTCTATTTCGCGATCATTACACAGGCGCTGGCGCTCGCCGCCTGGCTGGTCTTTAACCGGAACGATACGAAGCTCGGCGGCACGAACGGGTTGACCGATTTCAAGCAGGTGATTGGGTATCGGCTCTCCGATCCCGGCACGCAGCGGGTGTTGTACATACTCACCGTGGTCTGTCTCGGGGCGGCCTATCTCTTGTGCCGCTGGATCATTCGCTCGCGGGCCGGTCGGGTGCTGGTCGCCGTGCGGGACAGCGAGCAACGCGTCGTCTTTTCCGGGTACACCCCGGCCAACTACAAATTGTTCGCGTTTGTCGTGGCCGCTGGTCTGGCCGGATTAGCCGGGATGCTGTATGCTCCTCAGGTCGGCATCATCACGCCGGCGCAGATCGGGGTTCTGCCGTCACTTGAAATGGTCATTTGGGTGGCGGTGGGTGGCCGTGGCAGTCTGGCGGGGGCGGTGTTAGGGGCCGTGGTGGTGAATTACGGTCGCAGCATACTCACGAACTATTTCCCAGAACTCTGGCCCTTCATCGTCGGCGGACTCTTCGTATTGGTGGTGCTGTTGTTCCCTGATGGGTTGGTCGGTATCATTCGAAAAGGCAAGAGTCTCCTGCGCTCGCGTGAAACCGGTGCGGAGAAGGCGGCTGTCGCGGAGGGTAAGCGCTGAGATGACGGAACGCGGCTCCATAATCCAATGCGAAGGTGTCGTCGTCGATTACGACGGCTTCAAAGCGCTCAACAATCTGAACTTCATCGTCGACTACAACGAACTCCGCGTGGTCATCGGGCCGAACGGAGCAGGGAAGACGACTTTGCTGGATGTCATTTGCGGGAAGACCAAACCGGCCAGCGGCCGTGTCTTTTTTGGCCAGCGTGTCAACCTTATCGGGAAACGCGAAGATGAAATCGTCTCCCTCGGCGTCGGGCGGAAGTTTCAAGCGCCATCCATCTATGGCAATCTGACCGTGTGGGAAAACCTCGACTTGTCGTTGAAACGGAAGAGCAGAGGTGTCGTCCCGACGCTGTTAGGGAAATCGACGGCGGAGGAACGGGCAGCCATCGCGCAGAACCTCGAAACGATCGGGCTAAAAGATTATGCGCATACCAGAGCCGGGTCGCTCTCGCACGGGCAGAAGCAATGGCTCGAAATCGGTATGGTGATTTTGCAAGATCCCTCCTTGCTCCTCGTCGATGAGCCGGTCGCCGGGATGACCGACAAAGAAACGGAACAGACTGGTCGATTGCTCCAATCGTTGGCGGAGAAACATGCGATCGTCGTCATCGAGCACGACATGGACTTTGTCCGGCAGATCGCCCGTATCGTGACGGTCTTGCACGAGGGCACCGTCATTTGCGAAGGCACCGTCGAGAAGGTGCAGGCCGATGATCGAGTTAGAGAAATATATTTAGGCCGCCAAAAAGTGGCTCATGTGTAGCTGGATAGTGAAGTGTATCACGCAATTTTTCTTGCGTTTCACGTTTCACGCTTCACGTTTCACGCTTCACGGAATACGCCATGCTCCAGCTTGAAAAAATTAACGCCTACTACGGCGAAAGCCACATTCTCCGGGACGTGTCCTTTACCATCGACAATGGCGAAGTCGTGTGTCTCATGGGCCGGAACGGTGTCGGCAAGACGACCACATTAAAAGTATTGACCGGCCTCCTGCCCGCGAGGTCGGGAAAGCTGATGTTTGATGGAGCCGATATCACGAAGGAGACGACCGACCGGCGAGCACGACGCGGGTTGGCCTACGTGCCGCAGGGCAGGGAGATTCTGCCGCATCTGACGGTCCGGGAAAATCTATTGCTGGGCTTCTGGGCGAGAACGGACAATCCGAACGGAACGGTCGAGAAGACCGTGTTCGACGAGGTCTACCATCTCTTTCCCAAGCTCACACAAATCCTCAATCGTCCGGGCGGCGTCCTGAGCGGCGGCGAGCAACAGCAGTTGGCGATCGGCCGCGCGATCCTGTCGAATCCGAAACTGTTGTTACTGGATGAGCCGACCGAAGGGATTCAACCCTCGATCGTGGATCAAATCGAAGATGTGATCATTGGATTCAAAAATCAGCGCCGGTTTGCCATTTTGTTGGTCGAACAGGGACTCCACTTTGCCGCTCGCCTGGCGGAGAAGTATGTGGTGATGGCCAAAGGGGCCGTGGTGGTGTCGGGCAAGAGTAATGAGTTGAGCGCGGAGATGGTGAAGCAACATTTGACGGTGTGATTTGTGGCCAGGGGGCGGGAGTGGTCTCCTGCTCGCGCAACGCGCGGCCTCGGAAGAATGCGCGGGAGCAGGCAGACCGTTCTTCTTGCTCGCAGAGCCCTTACGATAAAGCGGTGGTCGCTCGATGCGCACAGGGAAGAACAATCTGCTTGCTCCCACTGGGAAAGTTGAGGAATCGGAAGGCCCCCGCCTGTACTGTTCTCGGTCTCCATTGAGTCGAGGGAGCGAGGCTGCGTTCTGGGCGATTGACGAATGACCATTGACGAGGCCTGGCTATGCATCTGACGCCGAGAGAACAAGAGAAGCTACTTATTTATGTCGCTGCGAACCTGGCCAAGGAACGCAAAGCGCGCGGGTTGAAGTTGAATCATCCTGAAGCCGTCGCGTTTATCACTGCGGCAATTCTGGAAGGGATCCGCGATGGGCGCTCTGTGGCGAATCTGATGAGTTATGGCGCGACACTTCTCAAGAAGAAAGATGTCATGTCCGGCGTGGCGGAGATGATTTCAGAATTGCAAGTTGAGGGCACGTTTCCGGATGGAACGAAACTCGTCACCGTGCATGAACCGATTCGATAGGTGCAGCGATGAAAAAGAACACCAAAGCCAAGCAGAAGGTGACGAAGCGAAGGGTCGCGAATCGTGCTGCCAAGAAGGCTTCGACTCAGCCGGTTGCTGTGATTCCCGGTGAAGTCATCCTCGGTGAAGGCGACATTGTTGCGTTCCATGGTCGTCAGACGGTTGAGTTCATCGTCGCCAATACCGGAGATCGGCCGATTCAGGTCGGGTCGCATTGTCATTTCTTCGAGGCGAATCGCGCGCTGCGGTTTGATCGTGAGAAAGCGTACGGATTCCGTCTCCAAGTTCCTGCTGGAACCGCTGTGCGGTTTGAGCCTGGTGAAGACAAGCGGGTGACGCTGGTCTCGATAGGCGGCAATCGCGTGGCCTATGGAATCAATGGACTGGTGAATGGTCGTCTGGACGATCCGCACGTGAAAGCCAAGGCACTCGCTGCGGCGCGGGAACAGGGGTTTCTCGTTAAACGTTAACCGTTAAACGCCATAACGATTTACGAATAACGATTAACGGAGGACTTCATGAAGCTTTCTCGCCGGCAATACAACGATCTCTACGGTCCAACGGCGGGGGATCGCATTCGCCTGGCCGATACGGATTTGCTGATCGAGATCACGCGCGATCTGACGGTGCCGGGCGAAGAGGCCAAGTTCGGCGGCGGCAAGGTCATCCGCGACGGCATGGGCCAGTCACCATCAGCCACCCGCGCGAAGGGTGCGCTCGACCTCGTGATTACGAACGCGATCATCATCGACTGGTGGGGCATCGTGAAGGCCGACATCGGCATCCGGGACGGTCGCATCGTCGGCCTCGGCAAGGCCGGTAATCCCGACATGATGGAAGGCGTGACGAAAGGGATGGAGGTCGGCGCCAGCACCGAAGTGCTCTCTGCTGAAGGTAAGATTATCACCGCTGGTGGAATCGATTCGCACATCCATTTCATTTGTCCGCAGATCATCACGGAAGCGGTGGCGAACGGTCTCACGACGTTGATGGGTGGGGGGACCGGCCCAGCGACCGGGACCAATGCCACGACCTGCACGCCCGGCGCCTGGAATATCCATCGCATGCTGGAAGCGGCCGACGGGTTCCCGATCAATCTTGGTTTTTTCGGGAAGGGCAATTCATCATTGCCGGAAGGACTGCGCGAACAGGTCGAGGCCGGCGTGATCGGGCTCAAACTGCACGAAGACTGGGGCACGACCCCGGCGGCGATTTCAACCTGCCTTGATGTGGCGGAAGAATATGACGTGCAGGTGGCGATCCATACCGACACGTTGAACGAAGCCGGGTTTGTCGAGGACACGATCAAGGCTTTCAAGGGACGGACGATTCACTCCTTCCATACCGAAGGAGCCGGTGGCGGGCATGCTCCCGATATCATCAAGGTGTGTGGTGAGGCCAATGTGTTGCCCTCGTCCACGAACCCCACGATGCCCTTCACGGTGAACACGATGGACGAGCATCTCGACATGCTCATGGTCTGTCACCATTTAAACCCGCGCGTGCCGGAGGACATCGCCTTTGCCGAATCGCGCATCCGGCGCGAGACCATTGCAGCGGAGGACATCCTGCACGACATGGGGGCGATCAGTATCATGTCGTCTGACTCGCAGGCGATGGGGCGCGTGGGTGAAGTGATCATTCGCACCTGGCAGACGGCGCACAAGATGAAAGTGCAGCGCGGGCATCTCTCTCAGACTGCGGCCGAGAAGCTGGCTGGGTCCAACGATAACTTTCGTGTGCGGCGCTACGTGGCAAAATACACCATCAATCCGGCGGTTGCGCACGGCATCGGGCACGAAGTGGGCTCGGTCGAAGTCGGCAAGTTGGCGGACCTCGTGCTGTGGAAACCGGCTTTCTTCGGCGTGAAGCCGGAGATCGTCCTGAAGGGTGGCTTCCCCATGTCCGCTGCCATGGGAGATCCCAATGCGTCGATCCCCACGCCGCAGCCGGTCATCACCAGGCCTATGTTCGGGAGCTTTGGCCGCGCTCCGTTTTCCACCAGCGTGACCTTTCTTTCCAAGGCCGCAGTGGATCACGAGGTGCATAAGTCGCTCGGCCTACAGAAACGCGTGGTGGCGGTAAAGAAATGCCGCGGCATCGGCAAGCGCGATATGAAGCTGAACGATGCGTTGCCGCATATTGAAGTGGATCCGGAAACCTACGTGGTGAAAGCCGACGGGCAGATCCTGACATGCGAACCGATGGCGGTGCTTCCGATGGCCCAACGCTACTTTCTTTTTTAGCAGGCTGGTGAACGCCGTCCAGCTTCGTTCTCGCCTAGAACGCATCCTTAACGTACCCCGTACGGAGAAAGAGCTGTCTTGGCAGCTCGGGGTGGGTGGGTGAGAACTGGTATGCCTCCGGTGCGTTCGTCGGCTGCGGCCTTGCTGGACAACGTTTTGAGCAGCCTGAAGATTCGGAACTGTAGGGGGAGAGGAAAAATTGAACACCCTTGGGCTTCTAAAAGGATTGCGCTTCGTCGATAGTTTCTTTCCGTCGGGCGGCTATGCTTTCTCCTCTGGCCTGGAAGCGGCAGTGCAGGGCGGTGGGGTTCGGAATGCGGAAGAACTATCGCGTTACGTGGTCGAGTTGCTCACGACCGGAATAGGTGAGCGGGAAGCAGTGGCAGTAGGATGGGCGCATGATGCGTTTGTCTCCGGTATCTTGGATCTTGCGTTGAAAACGGATCGGGAACTCGACGCCATGAAGCTGAGCCGTGAATCACGGACAGCCAGCCGGCAGATGGGGCGCCAGGTGATTCGGCTGGCTGCGACCCAACAGGCTAGACAGCCACTGATCGAAGACTATCGTGCAGCAGTTGAGGCTGAGCAGACGCCAGGACATCTGGCCGTGACGGTTGGCCTTACCTTGGCGGCAGCCGGTTGGTCAAAGGAAGATACAATCGCTTCGTTTCTCTATCAAGCGGCGACGGGTTTTGTGGCGGCGGCCATGAAGTTGATGCCGCTCGGGCAACGTGGGGGACAGGGACTACTGGAAAGTTGGCTTGCGGTGATTGAGCAAGTTAGTCACGATGCAGCACGCCAGCGAGTGCTGCAATCCTGGTCACCGATCCAGGACATTTACGCGATGCGACACAGTCGGCTCGAGTCGCGGTTGTTTCGGTCTTAATGGGGTCATTGCTTGACTTTGCACTGCGCCATCGCGTGCCGCCGCTGCGGCGTGAGGGCCGATGATTCAATTGCATCTTGAATCTTTGAAATGCGCGACGGCGAAACCCCAAAGCGCACGGCCACCGTGTTTAACGGTTCATTCGCCGCGCGTCGCAACAACCACACCGCCGTGTGATAGGCTTCCCGATGCGTCCGTCCCACAATCGCAGCGGTGGAAATTCCATATACCTCGGCCACGCGAACCAGGATGTCACTTGGCGTGAGCCGCGTAGGATCGGTTTGTGCGAGGGGCACATTGGCTGGCCGTTGATCGGGCAACCGAGCGGCCATGCGTTCCAGAAAGGCCGGGCTCCCCAGAAATATCTGACCGGTGATCTGCGACCACGGCGAGGGGCCCCCAATCCCCTCTGCGACGAATTGCTGATAGGCCTGTCGTGCGCGGTCCTGGTCCGCGTCGAACAGCCCGAGCACACCAGCCACATCGAGCCATGGGGGCGCCGCGTTCAATCCTGCCGTTGCACCATAACTACTCCAGGCCCACTCCAGTGGGGCCGCGACAATTCCCGCGCGCACCGGATTCAGCACGACATAGCGGCAGAGTTCCAACAGATAGCTCTCGCGCTCAACCAGCAGACTTTTGAACCGACCCTGCAGGAGATGGCCGACTCGCTGATGCCGCCAATTGAAGCGCTGCGTATAGCTGCCATTCAGGCGCTGCATCCCGCGACTCAGATTCGGTTCGGGCGTCTCGATCAACAGGTGATAATGATTGCCCATCAGGCAATAGGCGTAGCATTGCCATTGCTGTTGGAGGATTTCACGACCGAACAGGGTGAGGAAATTCCGCCGGTCGGTCTCGTCATGAAAGATCGTGTGTTGTTCGTTGCCGCGGGCCGTGATGTGATAGAGGGCGCCGGGGTATTCAAGGCGGAGCTGGCGAGCCATGATGGCGGAGGGTAGGGGGAGAGAGGTGCGAAGTCAAGCAATGACCCCATCTAGGTGATGGATTTGACGCTGTCATGGCAGAAGCGATATATAGGCCAGGCCGCTTAGTGGAGGGAGAAGGAGCTATGCATCGAGCCGATGAACATTTCTCAGGAAACGGTCGCGTCACGGCGGCGCGGGCGCGTCATATTCCGGTCATCGGGGTTGGCGG
This sequence comes from Nitrospirota bacterium, assembly GCA_032123755.1. Classification (GTDB taxonomy): domain Bacteria; phylum Nitrospirota; class Nitrospiria; order Nitrospirales; family Nitrospiraceae; genus Palsa-1315. The sequence goes on along the minus strand of JAQBES010000063.1, from coordinate 3,059 downwards.
GCCTGTAGGCTCCGGGAAAACCGCATTGGTCGAAGCGCTCTGCCTTCGTTTGCGCGATCGCCTGAGTTTGGCGGTGGTCACCAACGACATCTTCACCAAGGAGGACGCCGAGTTTCTCACGCGCCGGGGCGCGCTGCCACAAGACCGCATTCTGGGTGTTGAAACCGGTGGCTGCCCGCACACGGCGATCCGCGAAGATGCGTCCCATAATCAGGAGGCGCTGGACGATTTGCTCAAGCGCCATCCCGAAGTCGAGCTGATGTTCGTCGAGAGCGGGGGCGACAATCTGGCTGCGACATTCAGCCCTGAACTTGCAGATAAGGTTATCTATGTGATCGACGTGGCAGCCGGTGACAAAATTCCCCGTAAAGGCGGCCCAGGGATTACTCGCTCAGATCTGCTCGTGATCAACAAAGTCGATCTCGCGCCGTATGTCGGAGCCGATTTGTCCGTGATGGATCGGGACAGCAAGCGGATGAGGGGCGACTTGCCCTATCTGTTTACGAATCTCAAGACGGGGCAGGGGCTCGATCAGGTCGTGGCCTGGGTTGACCAACAAATTCCGCTCCATACTCATCAGCACTGACGAAAGGCCTACGGTGAACCTTCCGCCAGACGGTTCTTCTGTGCTCGATTCCGTCGGCCGGCGGGGGGCGCTGTCCTATGAGTTCGAGCGAGAGGGCCTCCGCACGATACTCACGCGCTCGTCTTGCACGAGTCCCTGGCACCACTTTCCCCCTTCGTATCTCGACGACAGCGGCTGTGCCTACACTTGGCTCGTGAATCCATCCGGTGGCTTGGTCGCTGGCGATCATGTGTCGGTGGAGGCGAAGCTCCATGCAGGAACGCATGTGCTCATGACGAGTCCCTCCGCCAATCGGGTCTATCGAAGCCTGTCTGAGCCGGCCGTGCAGGAGGTGCGCCTTTCGGTTGGTCCGGGAGCTCGGCTGGAATGGGTGCCCGAGGTCACGATCCCTTTTGCCGGATCTCGCTTTCGCCAATCGATCCATGTAGATCTTGCGCCTGGCGCGACCGTGGTACTATGGGACGCCCTGGCCTCCGGTCGTGTGGCCAGCCGGGAGCGCTGGGCATTCGCTGCGGTCGAAAACGAGATCTGCATTACAACCACTCTAGGCGGGTCGGTCGTCGAACGGTATCGCCTGGTCCCTGGCGAACTGCCTGAATCGGTAGGCCTCGCCGGGAGCTGGGACTATGTGGCAGCGCTCTTTATCATCGGCGACGTGATCGATGTCGCTGTTTGGAAGACTCTCGAAGCGACGATCGCCGCGATTCTGGATGAGCGCCCCGGCCTGGTGCTGGGAGCGGTTTCATCCCCGGCAGCGCCAGGTCTGGTGGTCAAACTTGTCGCTCGGTCTGCCCCGGACCTGACTGAGATCTTGGCGGCGATCTGGGAGGCGGTTCGGAAGGGCCTTTGGAATCTTCCGGCTCCGAACTTGCGGAGGTATTGAATCGGCGCGACGAGCGAGACAGGCGCGACGGGTGGGAAAGAATACGGTTCGAGGTTTTCGTAACTTCGAACCCAGAACTGCGAACTTCTAATTACGCCTTTTTCGCCCGTCGCGCCTGTCCCGCTCGTCGCGCTTGGCCATTATGCTATAAGACCCTATGCGTACCTTTCGTATCGCCATGGTGCAGATGAATCCGACGGTCGGGGATCTGGATGGGAACGTCCGCCGGATCACGGCCTGGCTGCGCGAAGCGAAGAAGGCGAAGGCCGACTTGGTCGCCTTCCCGGAGCTGGCCATCACCGGTTATCCGCCGGAAGACCTCTTATTAAAGCCACGTTTTGTCGCGGACAACCGCCGCGCGCTCCAAGAAATAGTCCGCCACTGTCGGGGCCTTGCCGCGGTGGTGGGCTACGTCAGCCTGAGCGATGGAATAGATCCGAAGCCAGCTCGTCCGTCGGTTGTGCCGGCCGGCGCCTGCGAACTCTATAATGCGGCGGCGATCATCGCAGATCAGAAACTCATCACCACCTATTGCAAGTGGTACCTGCCGAACTATGGGGTGTTTGACGAAAGCCGCTATTTTCATCCGGGCCGGCGGCTGCCGCTCATCCGTTTGCGCGGCACGGTGGTCGGGGTCAACATTTGTGAGGATGTCTGGTTGCCGGAAGGTCCCACCAGGTTCCAGGCAGCAGCCGGCGCCGAAATCATCGTGAATATCAGTGCCTCGCCGTTTCATCTGGGTAAGAGTCGTGTGCGCGAGCAGATGTTGGCAACCCGCGCGAGGGAAAACGGCGTGGTGCTCACCTACAGCAACGTGGTCGGGGGGCAGGATGAACTGGTCTTCGACGGGAATAGTGTGATTCTCGATCACCAAGGCGAGGTCATCGCAAGGGGGAAAGCCTTCGAAGAAGATCTGATCGTCGCAGACCTCAATATGGAGTCTGTCGCGCGGGCGCGACGAACCGGCCGGAAACATCTCCTGCCGCGATTAGTTGCCTCCGCGGTGAAGGTCTATGCTGTGTCGCTTCCAGCGGTTCAAAAGACTCGGGTGCGCGCGGTCCCTGACGTGACAGCGGTGCTGGACCAACTGGAGGAAGTGTATCGGGCTCTCACGTTGGGGGTACGAGACTACGTGAGGAAAAATGGATTTACGCGTGCCGTGATCGGCTTGAGCGGCGGAGTGGACTCGGCTCTGACCGCCGTGCTCGCCGTCGATGCGCTCGGCGCCGAGAACGTGTGGGGTCTGTTCATGCCGTCGCCCTATACGTCGCAAGACAGTCACGAGGATGTTGCTGACTTAGGGGCACGACTCGCGATCTCCGTCCGGACGATTTCCATCACGACGATATTTGACCGCTATCGGCAGGCGCTCGCGGAGACGTTCGCGGGGCGTGCGCCAGATACGACGGAAGAGAACCTCCAGGCCCGCATCCGGGGCAATCTCCTCATGGCTTTCTCGAATAAGTTCGGCCATCTCGTGCTCACCACGGGCAACAAGAGCGAGTTGAGCGTGGGGTATGCCACGTTGTATGGCGATATGGCCGGCGGTTTCGCGGTGATCAAAGACGTGCCCAAGACGATGGTGTATGA
>JAQBES010000062.1:0-8357 GCA_032123755.1 Nitrospirota bacterium | reverse complement strand
GTTCATGCGCTATCTCGCTCATCTCATTGAGTGGAATAAGGCGATCAATCTCACAGCGATCATCGATCCTAAGGAAATCATTATCAAGCACTTCGTTGACTCACTCACCGCGCTTGTTGCGACAAGTTTTCCACAAAATGGCCTGGTCCTCGATGTGGGATCTGGAGGAGGTTTCCCTGGCATCCCTCTTAAAATCGTCAGATCTGACATGCGGTTGGTTCTCATCGAGCCAGTCCTGAAAAAATGTTCATTTCTCAACTCAGTGGTCGGGCTGCTTAAACTTCATGATGTGTCTACGTTTAATGGCACCATTGAACAGTATGCCAAGTGGCCGCTGCGCCATGTTATTAATACGGTTGTGGTAAGGGCGTTGAAATATGAAGAAATAAGAAAACACATTCCTGCGTTGCTAGCTTCAAAAGGAAAAGTCCTCTTGTATCGAACAGAGACCATCAAGAATCAGGAAATAGGTGAAGAATTTCATCTTGTGAGCGAAACAGCTCTTGTTCTCCCGCAAGGGTCTGGCAGGAGAGTCGTCTCAGTGCTTGAAAGATTAAATTAGTAATATAATCAATATCATATATGTAAGTTCCACGTGGAACATTATCGTTGACTACGTGAGGGAAGGATTGACTTAACCTTGAGTATGGCAAAGATTGTAGCGATCGCAAATCAGAAGGGTGGAGTAGGAAAGACTACAACGGCCGTGAATCTTGCCGCTGGTATCGCGCTCTTAGGCAAACGTGTCTTACTTGTGGATATGGACCCGCAAGGTAACGCCACAAGCGGGTTGGGGGTTGACCCACGGTCCTTGAAGACCACCGTATACAACTGCTTGGTAAATTATGTGAAATTTCAGGATGCTGTGCATGTCACAGAAGTGAATGGTTTGTCACTTTTGCCGGCAAATGCTGACTTATCAGGGGCCGAAATTGAACTGGTGAATGTTGAAGAGCGTGAAAAACTGCTTCAACATTTCTTGCGAGATGTTGAGCAGCTATTTGACGTCATCTTTCTCGACTGTCCTCCTACATTGGGAATTTTGACAGTGAACGCACTCGTCGCAGCGCGCACCATTTTAGTCCCGGTTCAATGTGAGTACTATGCCATGGAAGGGTTGAGTCGCCTGGTTGGGAACATCGATCGAGTTCGTCAGTCCTTTAACCCGGAGCTCCAGTTGGAGGGGATCGTCTTGACAATGTTTGATGCGAGGAATACTTTGGCGCGTCAAGTCGTTGAGCAAGTTCGCGAGCATTTCAAAGACGTCGTCTATAGCACCGTAATCCCTCGCAATGTGACACTCGCCGAGGCTCCAAGTTACGGACGTCCCGCTATGTTATATAATGTCGCATCGGCAGGTTCTCAAGCCTATTTGTCTTTAGCCAAGGAGTTTGTGAGTCATGGAGAAAAAAGCGCTCGGTAGAGGGCTCGATGCATTGCTGCCTCCCACTAAACCAGCGGTGAGGTCGGAATTGCCGGAGGTCCAACATCTGCGGGTCGATGCGATTGTGCCGAATCGCTATCAGCCGAGACAAATGTTTTCTCCTCAGGAACTGGCAGAGCTCACGGCTTCATTGAAGCAAAGTGGATTGCTGCAACCAATTTTGGTGCGCCGCAAGGGCGACGGAATATACGAACTCATTTCCGGTGAACGGCGTTGGCGCGCGGCGAAAGAAGCGGGGCTGGAAACGATTCAGGCCGTCATTCGCAATTGTGGAGATGAAGAATCTGTCGTCCTGGCGCTGGTCGAAAATCTTCAGCGAGAAGATCTCAATCCCATGGAAATGGCCAGGGCCTACCATCGGATGATGAACGAATTTGGACTGACTCAGGACATAATTGCGCAACGAGTCAGTTGTGAACGATCATCGATCGCCAATGTCGTGCGTCTTATACATCTCCCCGTAGAGATCCAGCAGCTGATTGAATCGAATCAACTCTCCATGGGACATGCCAAAGTGATTCTTGGCCTTCCCGGCCAGATCGAACAGATTAGAGTCGCCCAGCTTGTGGTCTCAAAAGCTTTATCGGTGAGAGAGACTGAAAAACTCATGGGACCATCACCGGCTGCAAAGAAGCGAGGGGCAAAGGAATTACGGCGAACACCCTGGTCTGATGTTGAAGAGCGATTGCAAAAACGATTAGGCACCAAAGTCATGATCCAAAATGGAAGACGCGGCGGGAAAATCGTCATTCACTACTTCTCTGCTCCTGAGCTCGACGGGATTCTCGAGACGCTTCTGAATTAGTCCGTACCGCATTCCTGCTTTGCAGAAATCACGGGAGGTAGAGGCATACTTGTTGCTTCTACGTATTCGTGATCATGTCTATTCTTTTCGACTATTTCCCATAACAGCATTCCAACTGCGCCGGAATAGTGGAGTCACAAATTCGAGGAGGCGTGTTCATGTGGGGGCAAGAAAAAAAAGAAGAGATGAGCTCACGCGAGCAGGAAGGCGAAGAGGTTATTATGGTTGCTGCCAATTCAACAAGTGCCGAGGGGGCCGGGGACATTTGTGCCTTTGTGGGAAAGGGTGTAGAGTTCAAGGGCACCATCTCATATAGTGGCACGGTGAAAATTGACGGGTATCTCGACGGAGAAATTCACACTGACGGCGTGCTCCTGATTGGTGAAGAGGCCATCATCCAGGCAAAAATCACCGCCGGAACGATTGTGTGTAAAGGAAAGATCACCGGGGATGTCGTTGCGAAAGAGTGCGTCAAGCTTCGGGCCCCGGCCGTGATAAATGGGAGCGTCAAGGCGCCAGTTGTTTCAATGGAAGATGGTGTGCTATTCAACGGCGCACTTGAAATGGCTCACGGCGTGCGTGAGCTCCCGCGGGACGTCTCCCTGCATCCTGTCGGAATGATCATGTCCCCTGGCATTAAGCGAGTCAATGGTTAGGGGAGAATATTAATATTTAGGTATTTATCATTCTCATTCTTTGCGTGGTGATGGGCCATGCATGCGTGGGAAGAGTCTTAGGAGGCGATCATGTGGGCAACCAAAGAACGGGGCCAGCAAGCCGAGCAGGATAGCGAGAATTTTACGCTCCTGGGGAAAGGCGCGGACTTCAAGGGCATTGTGAGTTTTGATGGCACCGTTCGGGTTGATGGGCGCGTCGAAGGAGAGATTTATACAACCGGAACGTTAATCGTCGGAGAGCATGCCGTGATCGAGGGGATTGTGTCAGCTGGGGTGCTCATGAATAGCGGAAAAATCAATGGCACCATCACTGCCATTGAAAAGATTCACATCCTCAAGCCCGGTGTTCTCGTTGGCGATATCCGGACTCCAGTCATTGCGATTGAAGAAGGCTCTCATTTCCATGGTATGTGTGACATGGGTGCTCATTATTGGAGCAACGAACGCGCCCTATCGGTCGACGCGTCTCCCGGCCTTATTGCATCCGCGCATTAACCACAGAGAACAGCCCTCTAGCCCTTTTCCTGTCTCCTCAGTACAATAGCGACCTTATGGCTCGCCCTACAGTTCTCCTCGGCATGAGCGGCGGAGTGGACAGCTCTGTCGCCGCAGCGCTTCTGGTTCGCCAGGGCTACGACGTTCGTGGCGTCACCCTGCAGGTCTGGGAACACGAAGACGAAACGGTTGCGGTCTCTAAGCGCTGGGAGGAACGTGGGTGCTGCAAGGTCGGCCTTGCCCGGCATGTCGCACAGACATTGAAGATCCCGCATGAGGTGGTCGACACCAGAGAAATCTTTCGTGCCGGCGTCATCGACGACTTTGTTGCCGGCTATCTCGAAGGCACAACGCCCAATCCCTGTGTCCGGTGCAATGAGCGTGTCAAACTGCGGGGTCTCATCGAACTGGCGGACGCACGCGGGATCAATTTCGTGGCCACGGGCCACTATGTTCGCATTGGCGAATCGGAGGGTCTGTCGACTCTCCAGCGAGCAGCCGATCCCAAAAAAGATCAAAGCTATTTCCTGTATCGTCTTCGGCAGTCATGGCTCCCGCGCCTTCTTTTTCCCGTGGGAGGCATGCAGAAGACGGACGTATGGAAGGAAGCAGAGATCTTGGGCCTTCCCGCGGACGAATTGAAGGAAAGCCAGGAAATCTGCTTTGTGAGCCACGGTGATTATCGAACCTTCATCGAGAAGGAAGCGCCAGGCGCCAAGAAACCAGGGGTATTTCTGGACGAAGAAGGCCGATATTTAGGCGACCATGAGGGGATCGCCTTCTATACGCCAGGCCAACGACGAGGTCTCGGTATTGCGGCCGGCCGCAGGCTCTATGTGCAACAAGTGCAGCCCGCCACCAACACTGTCGTCCTTGGAACAGAAGAATCCCTGCGTCGCGGTCAGTGTGACGTTGCAGATCTGAATCTTTTCGATTCCTCGCTTCTCACTGGATCAACAGAGTTACACATTAAGGTCCGGTATGCCACCCCTGCCACGCCTGCGATCGTCCAGTCTCTTTCTGAGGGTACTCTTCGCATTTTCTTCCACGAGCCACAACGCGCATTGAGCCCAGGACAGTCCGCGGTCTTCTATCGAAACGATCACGTACTCGGCGGCGGCATCATTAAATCATTCTAGCTTCCTCATGGTCCGCGCCATCGTATTGACAGTCCTCATCTGCCAATGCTAACTTGGCGCGCCGCTTTTCGTGCGAATGCACGAAGGTAATTTCCATTGTCAAAAAGAAGAGCGAACGGATCGGTATAGTGATTAAGACAGCAGTGGCGCGACGTTACGCACAGGCGCTCTTTGAGCTACTCGATGCTTCCACGATTGAATCAACCCGCGCGGCCTTAACCGGGTTGGGTCAAGCAATCAAGGATTCCGTCGCGTTGCGGCATGTCGTGGCGTCGCCGGCCTTTGGCGCGGCAGACAAAATTGCCGTCCTCGCAGAGCTCGGTAAGCGCCTGGGCTGTCCTCCCGTCGGAAAAACCTTTCTCGGACAGTTGGTGAAAAAGAATCGTGTCGGCTTTCTTCCTGAAATCGCCGAGGCCTTCGGGAAACTTGCCGATGCCTCGAAGGGCACCCAGCAAATCACCGTGTACTCAGCTGCGGCCATACCTCCAGCTGAACAAAATCGAATCAGCGCTCGCTTGCGCGACATGCTCAAGCGTCAAGTCGACATTACCTTTCACACGGATGCCCGCCATCTCGCCGGCGTGCAGATCCATCTCGGCAGTACGGTGGTCGATAGCACCGTCCGTGGGCGGTTACAAGCGATGCAGAGTCTGTTGACTAAGGAGTAGCCATGCAGATCAAGGCAGAAGAAATCAGTTCGATTATTAAAGAAAAGATCAAAGGGTTCGACAAACAGGTCGATGTCAAGGAAAGCGGCTCAGTCATCCAAGTCGGAGACGGGATAGCCAAGGTCTATGGTCTTGACGGCGCCATGGCCGGCGAAATGCTCGAATTCCCAGGCGGCCTCTACGGGATCGCGCTGAATCTTGAAGAAGACAACGTCGGCGCCGTACTGATGGGCGATGACGTCGGGGTCAAGGAAGGCGATCCGGTCAAGCGCACGGGGCGTATTGCGGAAATTCCGGTCGGCGAAGCCCTGATCGGTCGTGTGGTGAACGCGATTGGCCAGCCTATCGATGGCAAGGGGCCGATCAAGTCGGCGCATTCATCCCGCATTGAAGTCGTAGCACCCGGGGTGAATACACGTCAGTCAGTGCGTGAACCCTTGCAAACGGGTATCAAGGCTATCGACGCCATGATTCCCATCGGCCGCGGGCAGCGTGAGTTGATCATCGGCGACCGGCAGACCGGCAAGACCGCCATTGCCGTCGATACGATTATCAATCAAAAGGGCCTCGATGTCTTTTGTATCTATGTCGCCATCGGTCAGAAACGTTCCACGGTGGCACGCGTCGTCAAGACGCTCGAAGAGAACCACGCGATGGATTACAGCATCGTGGTGGCCGCCACAGCGAGCGATGCGGCGCCCATGCAGTATCTTGCGCCCTTCTCCGGTGCAGCCATCGGGGAGTATTTCCGGGATAACGGCAAACATGCGTTGATCGTCTATGACGACCTCTCCAAGCACGCCGTGGCCTATCGTCAGTTGTCTCTGTTGCTCCGTCGTCCGCCAGGCCGCGAAGCCTATCCCGGCGACGTGTTCTATTTACACTCCCGGTTGTTGGAGCGTGCGGCCAAGCTCAGCGATAAGCTCGGCGGGGGAAGCCTCACCGCACTGCCCATCATTGAAACGCAAGCCGGTGACGTGTCGGCCTACATTCCAACCAACGTCATTTCGATCACCGACGGGCAGATCTATCTCGGCAGCGATCTGTTCTACTCCGGTATTCGTCCCGCGATTAACGTGGGTCTGTCGGTCTCCCGCGTTGGAGGTTCGGCTCAGATCAAGACCATGAAGCAGGTGGCTGGTACTCTTCGGCTCGATCTCGCGCAGTACCGCGAAATGGCCGCGTTCTCGCAGTTCGGCAGTGAGCTCGACAAAGCGACACAGATGCAACTCGCGCGCGGCGTTCGGATGGTGGAATTGCTCAAGCAGGGGCAATACAAGCCGATGCCGGTCGCCGATCAAGTGCTGTCGATTTATGCCGGCGTCAACGGATACCTGGACGATATCCCCGTCGATAAAGTGCAACCGTTTGAAACCGACCTATTGCACTATGTGCAACAGCACCATCCGGAACTGAAGAAAGAAATCGCGAGCATTGGAAAGATCGACGACAAAGTCGCCGGCAGACTGAAAGAGATCCTCGCGACCTTTAAACAAAAGATGGGATATGGCGCCAAGTAGCCATCAGCGCGTCGCTGTCAGCATTACGCTGAGAGCTGAAGGCTGATAGCTGAACGCTAAGACGCAATGCCGAGTCTTCAATCGCTCCGTCGTAAAATTGCGGCGTTTAAAAATACACAAAAGATTACCAAGGCCATGAAGATGGTGGCCGCGGCGAAGCTGAAACGTTCGCAGGACCGCATTCTGGCGGCGCGCCCCTACGCCCTCAAGATGCGGAGCGTGCTCAGCAACCTGAGCCGACGCGTGAATCGGTCTTCGCATCCCCTGTTGCAGAAGCGTGAGGGGAAGAAAGTCGAAGTCCTCGTCGTCACGAGCGATCGCGGGCTATGTGGCGGCTTCAATGGCAATATCATGCGGAAGAGTACGGAGTTTATGCGGCAATGCGAAACCCAGGGATTACAGGTTAATTTGAGCATTGTAGGGCGCAAAGGCCGCGATTATTTCCGCCGCCGCACCTGGCCGATCAGACAAGAGTGGACCGGCATCTTCGATAAGCTCACGTTCGAACATGCCATCGATATCGGCGGCGACCTGACAGACCATTTCACCAAGGGCACGTTCGACGAACTCTACATTGTCTATAACGAATTCAAGTCGGCCATTCAACAGCGTGTGATCGTGGAGAAGCTGTTCCCCGTCGATGCCGTAGCCGAGTTTGGGACGGCGCAGGCGGAAGGCACGACAGGCGGCAGCTACTTCTATGAACCGGACGAAGCCGACCTCTTGAACGTATTCGTTCCGAAACATTTCCAGACGCAGACGTTTCGTATTCTGCTTGAATCCGCCGCAGCGGAACATGGCGCCCGGATGGCGGCGATGGACGGCGCAACGCGGAACGCAGGACAACTAATCAAGAAAGTGACCTTGCATTACAACAAGACCCGCCAGACTGCTATTACTAAAGAACTGATGGACATCGTCGGTGGCGCCGAAGCGCTGAAATAGTTCGCCACGTTGAAGAAGGAGTGAGCCGTGAGCATAGGAAAAGTCATTCAGGTCATCGGACCGGTGGTAGATGTGGAGTTTCCTCCCGGACAACTGCCGAGCCTTTATAACGCCCTCAAAGTGATTCAGGAAGAGAACAAGACTGCCGGCACGCCGGCTGTCCGCATCACCCTCGAAGTCGCACTGCACCTCGGTGAAAACCGCGTCCGTAGCATCGCGATGTCTACGACCGACGGTCTCACGCGAGGGATGGATGTGCATGATACCGGAGCGCCGATTTCCGTCCCGGTCGGTCGCGAGACATTGGGGCGACTGATCAACGTGCTGGGTGAACCAGTCGACGAAATGGGCCCCATCAAAACGACAAAGACCTATCCCATTCACCGGCCTGCGCCGCGCCTGGAAGATCAGGACACGAAGACCGAAGTCCTCGAAACCGGCATCAAGGTCGTCGATCTTCTCGAGCCGTACAGCAAGGGCGGAAAGGTCGGTCTCTTCGGAGGCGCCGGAGTCGGTAAGACTGTCATCATCATGGAACTCATCAACAACATCGCCATGAAGCACGGCGGCGGCTCCGTGTTCGGCGGTGTTGGCGAGCGCACTCGAGAGGGGAACGACTTGTGGCTCGAGTTCCAGGAGAGTGGCGTCATTGACCCGCACGATC
>JAQBES010000061.1:0-3641 GCA_032123755.1 Nitrospirota bacterium | reverse complement strand
GGGATTCGCATTGTCATGGTGACAGGAGATCATCGCGATACGGCCGAAGCAGTAGCTCGGCAACTTGGCATTGAGGAGGTTATGGCTGGTGTCTTGCCGGGCCAGAAGGGACAGATCATTGCCGACCTCAAGTCGCAAGGTTGCATAGTGGCGATGGCCGGCGACGGGATTAATGATGCCCCAGCCCTTACGTCGGCCGATGTCGGGATCGCCATGGGAACCGGGACGGACACGGCCATTGAGAGTGCGGGGATTACACTGGTGAAAGGGGACCTGCGCGGGCTGCTCCGTGCGCGGAGGCTGAGTCAGGCCACGATGCGGAATATTCGGCAAAATCTCCTGTTCGCCTTTCTCTATAACGTGCTCGGGGTGCCGATCGCGGCCGGCGTGCTCTATCCGGTCTGGGGAATACTCTTGAGCCCCATGATCGCCAGTACCGCCATGACCTTCAGTTCTGTGTCCGTCATCTCCAATGCCCTCCGCCTGCGCCATGTGGAATTGTAAGTGCGCCTCCGGCACACGCGTGCTAGGCTACAAGACTGGTTTATTTTGATTATTTAGTTGGTTTGGTTCATCTAGTTAGTTTCGTTCAACCAAAAAACCAGATAGACCAGACAAACCAAACAACGGTCTTCTGATGCGGCGGACTTTTTCAGCAGCCTGTTAGAAAGGACCGTGGCGTGTTTCGACCCAATGTGATATTGCGAATCGTAATCGGGCTCTGTGTGGGGGGCTTAATCGTCAATGGAACAGCTCTGGCCGGGAGTCGGGTAATTCCTGTGGCGGGCGGGGGTGAACTCCAGCCGCAGGTCAAAGCGACCGCGACCAAAGTGATTCCCGCCGTCGTCAGTATTGCCTCAACGGTAATGGTCCGCGATCAAGCGTTCAGCGACGAAGCGCTCCCGTTCGGATTGTTCAAGGATGCTCCGCCGCGGCGGCAATATGGTCAGGGCTCCGGTGTCATCGTGTCGTCGGATGGCTACATTCTTACGAACAACCATGTCATTGCCGATGCGGTCGATGTGGATGTGATTCTCGCCGACCGGCGGCAATACAAAGGACGCGTGGTGGCCACTGATCCGAAGACCGACGTGGCCGTGGTGAAAATTCAGGCGATCAATCTGCCGACGGTGACGTGGGGGGATTCGAGCACCCTCGCCGTCGGAGAATTTGTACTCGCGATCGGGAATCCGCTTGGGTTGAGTCGCAGTGTGACGTTCGGCATTGTCAGTGCCGTCGGTCGCGCTGATGTCGGTGTCGCCGACTTCGAAGACTTTATTCAAACCGATGCCCCCATCAATCCTGGCAGCTCCGGCGGCGCCCTCGTCAATGTCAACGGTGAGCTAATCGGCATCAACACGGCGATCGCCAGTCCCACAGGCGGAAGCGTCGGCGTGGGCTTCGCCATTCCGAGCAATATGGCCAGGGCTGCTATGCAGAGTTTGCTCAAGACCGGTCGTGTTGTCCGTGGGTTCCTCGGCGCCTCGACGCAAGATGTCACGCCGCTGTTAGGGAAGGTCTTTCGTCTTCCCGATGTGAAAGGCGCGATCGTGACCGATGTGCAAGCGAAAGGGTCCGCCGAGAAATCTGGGCTCAAGCGCGGTGATGTGGTTGTTCGATTCGACGGGCGCGATGTGATGGACAGCGGACATCTTCGGAACCTCGTGGCCGCGGCCACGATCGGGAGTAAGCACCGATTGGATCTCATGCGCGAGAGTAAGCCGTACCAGGCTGAACTGGTTGTGCAGGAGGCACCGCGGGAAGGGGCCAAAAAGAGCCAGGCTGCATCGACTGCAGCGGCCACGGCTCATCCCCTCGCCGGCGTCGTCTTCGACGATGTGACCGCTCCCTTGGCTCGGCAGATGGATTTGGCTGTCACCGTCGGGGTGGTGGTGACGGACATTGAAGAAGGCAGTCTGGCCGAATCCTTCGGCCTCCTGCCGGGCGACGTCGTGCTCGAACTCAATCGACACGCGGTCAACAATTTCGCAACCTTCCAACGTCTCGCAGACCCTATGAAACCCACCGATCTTGCACTCCTGCTGGTCAATCGGCAGGGGAACGTCATGTACATTCCGATTCAAGGCGAATAGGACCTTACGGGGTGGCCAGGCCCGCCTCACGTGCTCGCGCAACGCGCACGCTCGGAAGGTGCTCGTTGGACGCGCTCAGTCTGAGGCGGACTGACCGCCCACTTTGAGAGAGAGTAGATTCCGAAGGGAACGCGCTTACCTACAGAGGGAGGTTAAGGTTCAGGCTCAGGTTGAGCAAGGATCAATCTAACCCGGCGTCTTCTCCACCCTCAACCTCGATCTTAGTCTTGACCTTTCGATGGGATGCGCGCAATCCGAGACATCCTGCGCCCTCCGCAAGGTGAGAGGGAGTGAGCAAACGGAAGGCGCTTGTTAACCCTGGGCTTGTCGATGCGGGCAATGGAAGGCTCTCCGGTCACATGCCTAGGTGGTGAAAAAGAGAAGGCGGTCCTCGACGGATTCCCACAGTTCTGGTTACTCCCCCCTGCTGAGCGCATAGGTTTCCACCAATCGTGCCTCTTGCTTGATTGTCACGATACTGCATTGACTCGTGCCACGCGTGATGCTACGTTTTAAACAATCGTGCTACTAAAGAGGCTGCCATGAAGAAGCTTATTCGATTCGGCGTGTCGCTGGACCATCACCTGCTTGATGATTTTGATCTGCACATCAAGAAACGCAAGTATACGAACCGTTCGGAGGCGTTGCGGGATCTGATCCGGGACAACCTGGTCGGACAGGAGTGGGGCGACGATAAAGAGACGGTCGGGACGATCACGTTTGTGTATGACCATCATGTACGCGACTTGACCAGAAAGCTCACCGATATTCAGCATCGTTATCAGCCCCTCATTTTGTCGGGGATGCACGTGCATCTCGACCATGACTATTGTTTAGAAGTGTTGGTCGTGAAGGGCAAAGGGTCTGTCATCAGGAAGGTTGCCGACACCCTCATCGGGACCAAGGGTGTCAAGCACGGGAAGCTGGTAACCACCACTACTGGAAAAGGTATGAGCTGAGGTCCTCGTGAGTGTCCTCAGCCTCTTCTTCCATCTCACCGCGCTACTATTTGTTGCCTCCTCTGCTCTCGCCCACGATCCAGACGTTGAGATCGTGGAGGTGCCGGAGGTGTCCATCATTGGCGTGCGTCCGGTGGCCGCGTCCTCGCAACAGTACATACCTGACAAAGAAATATTGCTCCAGCTGCAAGGACGCCCGGCGCAGGTATTACGCCTGATTCCTGGGTTCATTGCAGTCGAGCATTCGGGTGGCGCAGGCAAAGCCGATCAATATTTTCTTCGCGGATTCGATGCAGATCACGGCACCGATGTCGCGTTCTTTGCCGATGGGATGCCGATTAATTTGCGCACCCATGCTCACGGACAAGGGTACACGGATCTGAACTTTATTATCCCCGAAACAATTGAAGGACTCGACGCCCACAAAGGCGCTTATCTTCCTGAATATGGCGACTTTGCCACGGCCGGGGCGGTCAATATCAAAACGCGACAGGTGGTTCAAGAAGGGGTCGTCCAGGCGGCTGGGGGGCAGTTCGATACTCAGCGATATATGCTGATGTTCTCTCCAACCAGGGATAGAGTGCGTACG
>JAQBES010000060.1:0-30379 GCA_032123755.1 Nitrospirota bacterium | reverse complement strand
GGACGGAGTTCAACAAGGTCTCGACTCGGGAAATTAAGCGGGTCCAGCGAGAGCTGAATGACCGTCCCCGTGCCGTGCTACACTGGCAGAAACCTACCGAGGTCATTAATCACCTCGTTGCGTTAAAAGTTTGAAACCAAGCAGCGAATACTCCTCCGGTTTTTCCGGGCCTGCGGCCTCGCATCTGGCCGCACCTCGGTCCCCTCGTTACGAAGGCAATGCCGAACAGGCTTCTGGAACTTGTTGTACTCGGAGCAGTTTGCTCTGTAGCTTTGCTAGCGACTGCAGTTGGACTGACGATGGCGGCAACCAAAAAAATAAAAGAGCCGGCTCCGGTCGTCGTTGTAGCTAAGCCTACCAAGCAACAATCCGAGCAAGGGAAAAACCTGTCTATCCAGCGTGCCAAGAAGGGCCCCATACCCGCTGCCACAGAGCGCCAACCGGAGGCTATTCAGACGCAAGTCAAGCCGGTACCGACTGAGCTTAAGCCGAAGAGTCCGAAGCGCCATCGACGCATGAAAGTTCATAAGAAGGGGGTGCCGAAAGTCGTCGTGCAGCCAAGAACGGATCTCATGTATCACGGCATGCTGGAGAGCCCGCAGCGCTACGATCCTCGTCGGAATCATCTGAGTGCAGGTGTTCCTGACCCGCACACTCCTGAGCTGACCCACGACCATTTCCAAGAGCTCGATCGTAACCAGGATGGGAAGATAGACCCAGTTGAACGGGCGTTCGGTCGGCTCGATATGGATCGCGACCTTTCCACTCATCAGCGGCAGTAATTGGAAGGTTCAGGCTCAGATTGAAGCTGAGCCTGCCGACGTAAAAGTGGGAATGCCCCCCCCTCATTCTTAGCCTCAACCGCAGCGTTCGCCTCACCTTGGCCTACTTCGTTGTCCCGATCCAAAGTCTCTGATTACTCGTAGAGTCAGTGGTATGCTGTGCGCGGAATTCCTTGCCTTTGGCAACTCGGTTTATAAGATTTGCAAGAAATTTGGAAAAGCCGTAGACAGATTGTGTCGCAGGCCACATTGACAGCGACGGTAGGAGCCCCCATGATACCTTGACATACAGCCATGACGAATCCCATGCCACCTACTATTCCTACGGGCGGGTCGAGCACCGGCAAGATCATGATCGGGGCAGCTATCGCCGTGGCGATGGGCGCGTTTTTCTATTTCGATCTCGGGCAGTTTCTCTCGCTGAATGCCCTGAAAGAGAATCGCGATCACCTGCTGGCCTTTACGGAGGCGAACTATGCGACTGCGGTCGGATTGTTTATCGTGGCCTATATTGCGGTCACGGGCCTGTCGCTCCCAGGTGCGGTGATCCTGACTCTTGCCGGCGGGTTCCTCTTCGGAAGCGTTTTTGGGACGGTTTTCGTCAATATTGGCGCGACGACCGGCGCGACGCTGGCCTTTCTGGCAGCACGGTATCTACTCCGTGATTGGGTGGAGCAGAGATTCGGCAGCAGACTCGGATCGATCCAAGCGGGATTCTCGAAGAACGCCTTCAACTATTTGATGACCTTGCGTTTGATCCCCCTCTTTCCGTTCTTTCTCGTCAACATGGTCTCGGGTCTCACGCGTGTGAGCCTTGGCACTTATATGACTGCGACTGCCATTGGAATCATCCCGGGAAGTTTCGTCTTTGCGTATGCCGGACGGCAGCTCGGTTCGATCAATTCCTTGCAAGAAGTCGCCTCACCGAATGTGTTGCTGGCCTTCACATTGCTCGGAGTGCTGGCGATGGTGCCCATCCTCTACAAGAAGTTCGCGCGCGAGCCAGCATGAGACGAGAAGCGACTCATCACATACAACAGCGCGAGGGAGTCCTCCGCCATGATGACGACACCGGCAGAGAGGATACCGTTGATGACCACATCTGACAGCGATCTGGTACTCCCAGATGACGAGTACAACCGCACGCTCGTCAGCAATGTGCATCCCTCGAACTGGGTCAATCCAGAACCGGCTGGCCGCTACAATATTGTGGTCATCGGGGCAGGGACGGCAGGATTGATCACGGCCGTCATCGCCGCGAGCCTTGGAGCCAAAGTGGCCTTGATCGAAAAACATTTAATGGGCGGCGACTGTTTGAACGTCGGCTGCGTGCCCTCGAAGGCCATGATTCGCGCGGCACGGGCGTGGGCCGACTTGCGGAATGCCGAGGAGTTCGGCCTGCATATTCCTCCCGGTGTGAAGTACGATTTTGGCGCAGTCATGGCACGTATGCGTAAGTTGCGCGCACGGATCAGCCATAACGATTCGGTCCATCGCTATACGAAGCTGGGCGTGGACGTCTATATCGGGGGCGGACGCTTTACCGATGGGAAAACGGTCCAGGTGGAAGGGCCGGCTGGCGATCGAACGTTGAACTTTGTGAAGGCGGCTGTCTGCACAGGAGCACGGGCGTCGTCCCTTCCCATTTCCGGATTGAAAGAGGCGGGCTATCTCAATAATGAAACGGTGTTTTCATTGACGGAATTGCCGCAACGCATCGGGGTGATCGGCGCCGGCCCCATCGGCTGCGAATTGGCCCAGTCGTTTGCCCGCTTCGGGAGCCAGGTCTACCTCATTGAAGCGCTGCACGGCGTCATGCCGAATGAAGACCGCGACGCAGCTGAGATCGTGGAGCAGCACATGTTGCATGATGGGGTCAAGCTGCTCTGCTGCGGGAAAGAGCTGACAGTAGAAAAGACCGCCGGTGGAAAGCGGCTCACCGTGGGGTCGCACGGTCAGCAGTACGATGTGACAGTCGACGAGATTATTGTCGCCGCCGGCCGCACCCCGAATGTCGAGGGGATTGGGTTGGAAGCGGTTGTTGTCGAGTACGACAAGAACGGGGTGAAGGTGAACGCGCGGCTGCAGACGACGAATCCCAGGATCTTTGCGGCGGGCGATATCTGCTCGCGCTACAAATTTACCCATGCCGCCGATGCCATGGCGCAGATCGTCATTCAGAATGCCTTGTTTCCGCATCCCTTCGGACTAGGCTATGCCAGTGTCGAATCCCTGATCATGCCATGGTGTACCTTTACGGAGCCGGAGGTCGCGCATGTCGGGATGTATGAGAAGAATGCAAAGGAAAAAGGCCTCGAAGTGGAAACCTATACCTACAAACTTGATGAGGTTGATCGCGCGATTCTCGACGGAGAAGAGGAGGGCTTTGCGAGGATTCACATTCAGAAAGGTACAGATAAAATTGTGGGAGCGACGATTGTAGCCGCCCATGCCGGCGACATGATTAGTGAGTTCTCTGTCTTGATGAAAGCCGGCGCCGGAGCGAAGACGCTTGCCGGCACGATTCATCCCTATCCGACGCAAGCCGAGGTGAATAAGAAGGTTGTGAACCTTTGGCGCAAGGCGCACTTTACCCCGCGCACGAAGGCCCTGTTGATGAAGTTATTTGTGTGGATGAGGAGGGGATGAGGCAGGACGTGGTCGCCTTCCGTGCTCGCAGAACGCGCACACTCGGAAGGTGCCCGTTCAATGCGCGCAGTAGAAGGCGAACCACGTCCACCTCCGAGAGTGGGACCGGAGTAAAAGTTTGCTTTATAAAGTCGCTGCTGCTGCTAAGTGTGCTGCTGAGTACGCCTGTTGCGATCATGGCCGAGAGCCCCTCGGTTATCGAAGTGGGAAAGTTTTCGAGCGAGACGGTCGGGCAGGCGATGCCCGATGGGTGGAAGCCACTGACGTTCAAGAAGATACCGAAACTGACCACGTACGAACTGGTGAAGGATGGTGAGAGCGTAGTTGTCAAAGCGGTGAGCGATGCGTCCGCGTCGGGACTTACCAAAGAGGTCAAGATCGATCCGAAGGAGTTTCCTGTCGTGCAGTGGCGCTGGAAGGTTGACAATCTGCTCAAGCACAGCGATGCCACTCGAAAAGACGGCGACGATTATCCCGCCCGGCTCTATATTACCTTCGAGTATGATCCCGATAAGGTGAGTTTTGGCAAGAAGCTCAAGTTCAAGGCCGGCCAGGTGATCTTCGGGGATATTCCAATCGGAGCGATCAACTACGTTTGGGAAACGAAGACACCGGTCGGCACAATTATCGACAACGCCTATACGGATTTTGTCAAGATGGTTGTGGTGGAAAGCGGGCCACAGAAGATTGGCATGTGGATCGACGAAGAGCGGAATATTTACGAAGACTACAAGAATGCGTTCGGGGAGGAGCCGTCGATGATCAACGGCGTTGCGATCATGAGCGATACGGACAATACGAAAGAACAGGCCACGGCCTATTACGGCGACATTGTCTTTCAGAAATCGGTGAACGCGTCGTCTCGATGACAGTGCTCCGTTATGACCATATCTGTCGATGTGAGGAGAGATGCTGGCAGCGCCCTTCACGGTCTTGAACCAAGCCCTCAAGCCATTCAGAAACCTCCTGGCCGGCCGGCCGGTGTTGGCCACGTTTCAGGTCAATCTCCGATGCAATTCTGCCTGCGGCTATTGCGACCTGCCGCTCAATGTCGGCCGGTACGAAATGACCAGGGAAGAAATCCAGCGGGCTTTTTCAGGTCTCTATCGTGACGGTGTGCGGTTCGTTCTGGTGCAGGGAGGCGAGCCGTTGTTGCGGCGAGATTTGCCGGAGATTCTCGAAGACCTCTCAGCGATCGGCTTTCATCTCACGTTGATTACAAATGGCACGAAGGTCACGCCGCAGCTTGTCGAACGACTGGGTCGGCTGCCGGTCGCCATCTCGGTGAGCCTGGACACGTTGGATCCAGCGAAGTACCAGCACATTCGCGGCGCCGATCAGTTGGCACAGGTCTTAGAGGGCATCGCACTCTTGAACGACTTCCCTCACCCCAAATTTCTCACTTGCATTGTGAGCGAAGTCAATCGAGCCGAGGTGCCGGCAGTCGTGCGATATGCGCGTGAGCAGGGATTCTTGCCGGTGGTGGGGAGCCTATCATTGGAACGTTGGAACCTACGGCAGACCGGATGAGTTGCTCATGTACGATCGTTCGAGCGCCGCCGCCGTCTTCAGTGGACTGCTCGACGACGAACTGATTCCCCCCGGATACCTCCAAAAGTTTGTCGAAGACAATGTGAGCTGGTTGCGCGGACAGAAATTGGAGCCCTGCGATGCGGGGCGGTACAGTATTGCCATCGATGCATCGGGAAACGTGTCGCCTTGTCTGGCATTCCCTTCAGTGGGGAGCCTGCTCGAATGGTCGCTGAGCGAGATCCTGGAGCGGTTCGACCGGGAGGCCATCAAAATCTGTTCCGATCACTCGTCGTGCAATAGGCTCGACGGCCGCGTCGTCGGAACAATTCTGCGCCATCCGCTCGTCGCGCTGCGCACAGTGCGGTCATTCACCTCGCGAGGAGTCCTCTCATGAGTCGCTGGGTCGGCGCGGTCCTCCTCGTCATCACCCTGGCCGGCTGTTCAATCACTCCGCGAACCTTCCAGCCGGCCGATCCCATTGCACCTGATCGGGTTTCGCACCAGGCCTGGGACCGGATCGTCCAAGCTCACGTCCACAATGGACAGGTTGACTATCCGGCCATACAGGCTGGCGGCAAGCTCGATGGCTATCTAAGTGAACTTAACCGCATCGATCCGACAAGGTTGCCAAGGCGCCAGGATCAGCTGGCGTTTTGGATCAACGCCTACAACGCCTTTGCCGTCCAGGGCATCTTGGAGGGCTATTCGCCTATGACGCTCTGGGGGCGCTATCGCTATTTCATCGGCCGGGACTATAGGGTCGGTGGCACCACCATCAATCTCTACGATCTTGAACGGCAAGTACTGATCGAGCAGTTCCATGAGCCGCTGATGCACTTTGCCATTGTCTGCGCGTCAGCCTCTTGTCCGAAACTGCAACCCTGGGCCTATCAGCCCGAGAAATTAGGTCGACAACTTGTTCAGGTTGCGAAGGCCTTCATCAACGACCCCACGCGCAATCGTTTTGATCGAAAGCAGAAAGTCGCCTCGCTGTCGATGATCTTTCAATTGTTTGAAAAGGACTTCGCCGCCGCCGCTGGATCAGTGTTGACCTATATCGCTGGCTATGTTGACGATCCTGAATTGGCGAAGGAGCTCGCTCAGCCTGGTTACCGCATTGAGTTTCTCGAGTATGACTGGAGTTTGAACGGCATACACCCAAAGGAGATCGCTCGTGT
The DNA here is from genome assembly GCA_032123755.1 of Nitrospirota bacterium. Classification (GTDB taxonomy): domain Bacteria; phylum Nitrospirota; class Nitrospiria; order Nitrospirales; family Nitrospiraceae; genus Palsa-1315. Next base: position 24,237 of record JAQBES010000060.1, on the reverse strand, counting down.
TGGTGCGTCATGACGAGAAAGCGCCGATCGCACGCCTGCTGACGTTTCTTGAGCATGGCGAGCGTATGGCGAAGGAATGCGCGAAAGCGCAGGTTGCTTTGGCGCCAGATTCGGGATCGCGGAGCTTTCTCCTCAGCCAGGCCCGTCAGGAGGCTGCACATGCGCTGGTCTTCCAGGGGGCCATTGCCTGGCTGGCGCCGAAGCATCTGGGCGATGCGCCGTTTCTGCCTGCCTTGGAAGAGTATCGGAAGGTACTGAACGATGCGTTGGTCCGGAACGATCTGCTCGAAACATTTTTGGCTGAGCAGGTCATTCTTGAAGGATTAGGCAAAGCGATCCTGACACGTATCGAAGAAGGATTGGTCAAGCGGGGGGCGCCGTTCGGTCGGCTTCGACGAATTTTTCTCCAGCAAGAAGAAGCCCACCACGGATTTGGCCGTCGCATGCTGGAGCGGGCCATGATTGAGGGCCGGATCGATGTGGAGACATTGCGCTTCCGCGCGCAGGATTACCTGGCGTTGACCGATCGAATGGTGCTGGACCTGAGCGATCTCTTCGAATCGATTACCGAAGATCCTACGGCTTGGGCAAACGATGTGCGGAAGTTTCTTCCGGAGTGGCTGGTTGGAACGAGAACACATAGAGCTGATGGCAGGTAGTGTTTGGCAGGCTGCGGGAAAACCATTTCCACATAGTAGAACTTCGATAATCGGTACGTCTGGGGCAAGAGTAGAATACTCACGCAGGATGTTCAAAAAGACCGTCCAACAAGGCCGCAACCTCTGATGTAGGCTGAGGTCAAGGTTGAGCGAAGATCAGACTTCGTTTTTCTCAGCCTTGACCTCAGCCGTAACCTTCCAGGAATCCGGGGGACTTTTCCAGCATCCTGCAAGCAGAAGAAGGAACGATGGTTACAGTCATCATCCCGGCCTACAATGAAGAGAAGGCGCTTCCGCACACGTTGTGCGAGCTTCTCAGCCAGTCCGGCGACTACGAAGTGATCGTCGTCGATGGCGGCAGTATTGATTGCACTCGCGTCATTGTTGAATCCTTTGGATTTATCGACAGTGCGAGCAACTCCCGTCGTTCGTCAGATGCTTCACGAGAAATGCTTCACGTTTCACGGGTAATTCTGGTCGCTCCGAAAGGCCGTGCCTCTCAGATGAATGCCGGCGCAAAAGAGGCCACCGGAGAATTGCTGCTCTTTCTTCATGCAGATACGGTCTTGCCCGCCGGCGCGATTCAGCGGCTGAACGAGATGGAAGCGGATCAGACCATCCAAGCCGGAGGATTCATGCACCAGTTCTCCGGCGACGATTGGCGGCTCAGGCTGATCTCGTTCTTGGACAATTTCCGCTGCATCCGCAGCCGAATCATTTACGGAGACCAAGCTCTTTTCGTCCGCCGGGCATTGTTTGAGCAGCTCGGTGGTTTTCCCAGCCAGCGTATTCTGGAAGATGTCGCCTTCTGTGAAAAACTCATCAAGGTCACGAAACCCCTCCTCCTGTCTCCCCCCGTCGTGACCGACGCCAGAAAGTTCTTGAAGATGGGCGTCTGGCGCAGCTTTCTGCGTGTGCTCCTCATCATCCTTCACGTCGAATTCCGCCTGCCGATCCTGCCCCGCGCGTTTTTTCAGGACGTTCGGTAGGGCGTCCGCCTTCCCTGGCTACCGTTCTTCCGCTGCTTCGTCTAACCCAGTCAGACGAAGTCGGAGGGAGGATGCCCTGGTACAGATCCACGCTCAGACAATATTCTCTCCGGGCTCACGCGAATCATCATGCTGGGTGTCTGGCGATGGTGTCCGGAGCATTCCCTCCTAAGTCGAACGAGCTAATCCTGCAAGGAATGGACGTATCTGGAGCGGCCTGTTAGATATGGAGGAGGCGCGGTGCGCTACCGAGCGTGGTCTTGCCAGCCGGGCGCCGCCACAGGCGTTGTATGTGGCAAGAGGACCTAACTTCTATATTTGGGGGAGGCGATGATGATGAAGAAGATGCTGCTCGTAGTCAGTGCGGTAACGCTGTTGATGACCGGGGTGGCCTTTGCCGAGACTGAAACATCCGTGATCGATCAGCGGCAAACGAATCAGGAGCAGCGTATCGATAACGGTATTGAGAGCGGCCAGCTGAATGAGCGAGAAGCCAACCGGCTGAATAAGCAGCAGGACCATATCGACAAGATGGAAAACAGGGCAACGTCCGATGGCGTCATGACGGAGAAGGAGCGGGCCAGGATTGGCGCCGCACAGGATCGCGCTTCGCGCCATATCGCCCGCGAGAAGCACGATCGTCAGGGGAAGCGGCACCGGTAATTCGAAGCGTTGTGGGGGTCAAGCGGGGTGTTCGTGATTGTATCCTGAGCGCTCCGTCTTGTTGATGAGGATCGTTGTTCCTCATCGAGAAGGAGGTTGCTACAATGGCGTGCCATGAAGCATCGGATGACCCAAAACGATTTGTTGCGTCGTCTCCCTCGGGAGCGTCTTTCTCTTCTTCGTGAGCTTGGGGGCCTCGCGGATGAGGGGGGGCTGTCCTTGTACCTCGTCGGCGGAGTCGTCCGCGATCTCCTGCTGAAGCGGGAGAACTGGGACCTCGATCTCACGGTAGAGGGCGACGGGATCGCCTTCGCGCGGCTGGTGGCCGATCGGTATGGGGCTGGGCTGGCGGTGTTTGAACGGTTTGCGACGGCGCGGCTGGTCTTCCCGGACAAGCTTAAGATAGATATTGCGACGACCAGGCGTGAGTCCTACGCCCAGCCCGCTATCCTGCCGACGGTTCAGTTGGCGTCGATCGAAGAGGATCTCTACCGCCGAGACTTCACGATCAATGCAATGGCGATTCAGCTGAACGCCGCGCAGTTCGGTCGCTTGCGCGACGTGTACGGAGGGCAGCGCGATCTTCGTGCGCGCACGATCCGCGTGCTGCACGATGGCAGCTTCGAAGACGATCCCACCCGCATCTTCAGAGCGATCCGGTTCGAACATCGGTTCTGGTTCCGCCTTGAGCGGGCCACCTTGCGCCTGCTTGCCCAAGCGGCCTCCACGAATCTGATCGCGCGACTCTCCGGCCCTCGATTGCAGAACGAAATCCTGTTGCTGTTTTCGGAGCACGATCCGGTGCGTGCCATCGCGCGGTTGGCCCAATTGAAGTTGCTCCGGTTCCTTCATCGCCGCCTGTGCTACACGAAGAACGTGAAGCGAGTGGTCACTGCCGTTCCCAAGGCGCTCACCTGGTGGGCGCGTCGATTCCCTGATTCTGTGATCGACGGGCCGATCGTCTATCTCATGGCGTTGTCAAGCGAGTCCAGCCAGGCCGTGGTGGCTGCGATGATCCGGCGGTTAGCGCTTTCACGAGAGCAGGCCAAGAACGTGAGTGCTGGAGGAAGTCGGATTGATCGTGCACTGAAGAGACTCACCGATAAAGGAACAGTACGGCCCTCGCAGGTGTATCGCCTCCTGGCAGATCTCTCGGACGAGGCGCTGGTGCTGCTTCTGGCGAAGCAGATAAGCAGACGGCACGGAGTGCGATTGAGCCTGCTGAAGCGACATCTATTGTCGTTTGTGAAGAACAGGGCGGTCAAGACGGCACTGACGGGGCGGGATCTTCAGGCCATGGGGCTGAAGCCAGGACCGCAGTATAGGATCATCTTGGGCCAATTATTGGACGCACGCATTGATGGAGTAGTGACAACCGAGGCGGACGAACGTGCCCTCGCCCACAGGCTGCTCAAAAAGGCCGTTCAGTAAGGCCGCAGCGAGTGAAGACCGGAGGCATACTCTCTGGGGTGCGTTGAGGATCTGAACGATGCGAGAACGCCGCTGACGGACTTTTTCAGCAGCCTGCCTAATTCAGCGAGGTGATGGACAACGACACTTCGTTCGGCAACAAGAGCGTCACGTTCGCCTGGTGTGTAGGGTCTGGTTGAATGAAGGCAAATAATGGCACCGGCTGAGGCACCTTGCTCGGTGGCAAGGCCAAAAGAACCGGAAAGTCGAGCAAAGGCGACACCGTCGTCAGACTGGCCAGGCGCAAGCGAAAGGCCATCAGAATGTCGCGCAGCCGGCTGGTTTGATCTTCTTCAGGGAGTGAGTGGTTCGTGACAATTCCCATTTCCCAGAGCGGTCGGGTGATGGTGACAGGGAACGAGATGCCGAGTTGCAGCGCGGTCGGTGTCACGTCGATCAAGGTTCCAGCCTGAATCGCAGCTTCTCGGTCTCGAACGGCTGGAGGCATCACATTCCCCTCCATTAACTCTAATCCATCGACATGCTCTAACGCGAGAGGCTCTTGTGGCTGGAGAGGTTCACTCTGCGCGGAAGGAGCCTCCGCTGGTTCTTCGACATTGGAAGGAGTGGGAATCACGACGTCTGTGTGAGGCAAGACCTTCACGATACCGTCGTAGATCGCTCGGGCTGAAGCAGACCATGCCTCATTGAATGGGCGGCCTGTAAAGGCCGCGTCGGCGGCTTTTTTCTCGTCGTGGGTCAGGGCTTTGGGTGATGGTGTGTTAGTCATGGTATCAACATAAGCCGCTTTGCCGGGATGTCAAGGGGTGGTGTGTTTGATGTTGACTTGGAAACGGTTATTTCGGCAGCGGTTTGCCCTTGGTTTCAGGTGCAAAGAGTAGGACCACCAATCCTACCAGGTAGATTAATGCCACCGTGCTTGCGGCTCGCCCAAAGGTGCCGAGTTCAGTCACCAGCCAGCCGGTAAGAAACGGCGATGCGGATGCCAGCACACGCCCGGCACTGAAGCAGAAGCCGCCGCCGGTGGCGCGCAGCCTGGTGGGGTAGAGCTCGGGGAGATAGATCGGAAATCCGCTAAAGATGCCGTTGTTAAAAAATCCCAGCAGCGGCAGCAATATCAAAACTCCGGCATAGGTCGTCGGCAGCAGATACGTGATCGGCAGCATCACGAAGCTGCCGAGGCACATAAAGGCAAACACTGCGCGCCGTCCAAATCTATCTGCCAGCGGTCCAAACCCCAAATAGCCGAAGAGGGCTCCTCCGTTGAGGGCCATGATGGCGTAGCTCACAGAGGCCGCCAGGGTTGCGGCATCGGAGCTCTTAAGATCTGGCAACTCGCGGATGAGCGTGGGCGCCCAGTTTGTCGCCCCCCACAAACCAAAGACGGCGACGAACGCCAGCGAGGATCCTACGACGGTGGATCGTCTTAGAGGGGGATGAAAGATGTCGGTCATATGTGTGGGACTGATCGTCATGTCCCGGTCGTGGGCCTTGGTCCAACGGTCCGGCTCCTTCACATGCCAGCGGACTAGCAATGACACAAAGGCCGGGAGTACGCCGATCACAAACATCACCCGCCAGCCATAGTCCGCCAATAGTAGATTGAATGACGCAGCGAGGAAGAACCCGACCGCCCAGGCCGACTGGAGAATGCCTGCGGCTTTCGCGCGTTTCTCTTCCGGCCAGGTTTCAGCGACGAGCGCCGCGCCGGCCGCCCATTCCCCTCCGATTCCGAGTGCCGTCAGAAAGCGGTAGATGGCCAGGTGCCACCAGTCCTGTGACAGCGCGGCGAATCCGGTGAAGATCGCATAGATGAGGATTGTGATGATGAGGGTCTTGGTGCGACCAAGATGGTCCGCCACCACGCCGAAGAAAATCCCACCGATGGCCCAGCCGATGAGAAAGATGGAGAAGATGATCCCCCCGTACCAGCCGACTTGCTCAGATGAGACGGTTCCGCCGGGGGATTGGAGCAAGTCATGCAGCGCCGGGTGGAGGACGATCGCGTAGATCGTCGCGTCCATTGCATCGAATACCCAGCCAAGCCATGCGATAAACAGGACTAGCCACTGGTACCGTGTGATGCCGTGCCACCATGATTGTGTTCTCACAACATCAGTCTCTTTAGCAGGACGCTGAAACAGTCCGCCGGGACAACATGACCGTTATCTGGTTTATTAGGTTTGTCTGGTCTGTCTGGTTTTTTGGTTGAACGAACTTAACCAGATGAACTAAATCAACCAGCTAAACAAAACAAATCAGATAGACCAGACGAACCAGATCAACCCCGCTCGCTCTTCTCGCTTCTCGCCGCGCGCCTCATGCCTTGGGGGTCGCGCCAGGCTACGGAGCTAGCGCGTGGGTGTCAAGGTGCAGTGCTGAAAACTGCATGGTATATTCGCCGCCATGGCACGAATCGACTTCTATCGGGTGCTGGGTGTTTCGCGCGACGCGTCCGACGACGCGATCAAGAAGGCCTACCGGAAGCTGGTTTTTCAGCACCATCCTGACCGTAATCCCGAGAGCACGCAGGCCGAACCCAAGATCCGTGAGATCAATGCGGCCTACGAAGTCGTCGGTGACCCGGACAAGCGTCGGAGCTATGACCGACTCAATTGGGGGGAAGAAACGGCACGGGATGAAGCGGCTGATCCGGCCGTCATCCTCGACGAGATGGAGCAGAAGCTCTTCGATGAAGGGCGCAAGGAAGTGTTCGCGGTCTTGATGAAAGACGTGAAGCGGATCAAAGCCGAGCTTGCCGTGATTCGTGAGCGAACTGTGGCGGATCAAGGGTATGACACGTTCAAGGAAGAGATGATTCGGGAGCGGGCATCGGAGGTCATGGAGGAGCTTGTCACGGCCGAGATGGAGGGGCGCAAGCAGCAGCTCGTCGAAGTGGCGACAGAGATGTTGTTGTCCCAAGGCGTGGTCAAACGAGGCGATGAGGGAGGCGTCAGATCGCTACGGGGAGGGCTTGAGGAGGTGTTCCGCAAAGGAAGGATGAAGGGCTTTGCCGCTGCGCTGGAGTTGTTCTACGAGCGGCGTTAGACGTGAAACGTGAAAGGTAAAACGTAACAAGCCCGGCTCGGAAATCGTTTCACGTTTTTGAAAGAGGCCCTGCGACAAACTTGCCCGCCTGCATCACTCCGATAATCCGGCTGCGGTCGCGGAGCAGGTCTATGCGACGAAGCGGATTACCCTCGAACAACAGGAGGTCTGCCAGTTTCCCTTTCTCGATAGTTCCCACCTTGCCCTGAATCCCGATCAAGCGTGCGGCAGCGGAAGTCGAGGCGAGAATCGTCTGCATCGGGCTCATTCCGAAAGCGACCATCCGCTCGAGTTCCTGGGCGTTCTCGCCGTGAAAGTTAAAGGGCGTTCCCGCGTCCGTACCCATCGCAATCTGGATTCCGTCCCTCAGGGCCTTCTTGAAGCTCACTTGATGGCGCTTCGTCATGGATTTGGCTTTGTCCAAGGCGCTTTCGGGAATGCCGCACCCAAGTCGGCAGGTGGCAGTGGTGGCCAGTGCAGAGAGTGTCGGCACCATGAAGACTCCCTGCAGTTTCATCATGACTGCGGCTTCTTCGTCCATGAGCGTGGCATGCTCGATCGAATGAACTCCGGCGCGGATGGCATTCTTCATTCCCGACGATCCATGGGCATGTGCGGCGACTTTCCGCCCGGCTCGTTGTGCTTCTTCTACGGCGGCCTGGAGTTCCTCCACGGTCATTTGCGCCTGGTCCGGCGAGGTGCCTGGTGTGAGGACACCGCCTGACGCAATGACTTTAATGACGGCGGCCCCGGCGGCGATTTGCGCGCGCACGACGGCTCGTACTTGTTGGACCCCTTCCACTTCTTGACCGATAAATCTGGCGTGGCCGCCGATCATGCAAATCGCCAGGCCTGCCGCGATAATGCGAGGTCCGGGAACGAGTCCTATGTCGATAGCCCGTTGCAATGTAAAGATGGAATGGTCTCGCGACCCCACGTCGCGCACGGTGGTGAAGCCTGCCTCCAAGGTCTGCCGCGCAGACCGGCTTGATTTGAGCAATGTCAGAGAGGGCGTCTCGTTGGCGATAGCGTCAACGACATCCGGTTCAGCACCGAGGCAGAGATGCACGTGACAGTCGATCAAGCCTGGTAGTAGCGTCAGTCCCCGGCCATCGATCTTGGTGGTTCCACGTGGGAGGGAGAGGTCTCGATCCGATCCGACGGCGACAATTGTCGCACCGCGAATGATAACCGTAGCCCGTTCGATCGTCCGACCGGTCCCGTCGATGATGCGCACCGAGCGAATGGCCATGGACTTCATCATGGTGTATCGATGTCCTCTGCTGTCAGGATGCCGTACGGCTATAGACCCGAGAGGCAGCCTGGAGGGCGACCCCGGGAGTGGAAAGCCAGCCGCCTCGGATAAAAAGTCCTTCCAGCGCATTGAGCAGGGTCAAGACGTGAGCTTCGGTCGATGATTCACCCATCAAGCCGATGCGCCAGACCTTCCCCTTGAGGGGGCCGAGCCCCCCACCGATTTCAATGCCATAGGTCGAGAGCAAGTTTGTCCGTATCTCGGCTTCAGGAAGATGAGAGGGGACCGTGACACAGGTCAACATCGGCAGTCGATGTCCAATTGGGGGAAGGGGAGGAAGGCCGAGTTCGGTCAAGCCCGCGATCAAGGCCTCGCTATTGAGCCGATGGCGAACGAAGCGGGCCGGTAATCCCTCTTCTTCGACGAGGCGCAACGCTTCCCGCAGGGCATAGAGCATCGAGATCGGTGCTGTGTGGTGGTAGGCTCTGGTGCCTTCGGCCCAGTAATCCGCGATCAAGGCCATATCCAAATACCAACTCTGACAGGGGGTGCGCCGGGCTTTGATGGCAGCCAGCGCGCGGTCGCTGAGGGTGAAGGGAGACAAACCAGGCGGACAGCTGAGACATTTCTGCGTGCCGCTATAGCAGACATCGATGCCCCAACGATCGATCTCGACCGGTGCGCCTCCCAGCGAGGTCACGGCATCGACGAGAAAGAGCGTGTCATGTTCGCGGCAGAGGTTGGAGATCGGCTCAAGCGGCTGCCAGACACCGGTCGAGGTTTCAGCATGTACGATGGCCACGGCTTTCACAGGGCCGGATCGGCGCAACGCCTGTTCAATGGCCTCTGGCTCTATGATCTGCCCCCACGGGGCTTCCACGCGGATCGCTTTACCGCCGCAGCGTTCGACGATGGTGGCCCATCTTGTGCCAAACACGCCATTGACCCCGACGATTACCGCATCGCCCGGCTCAACGGTATTCACGATCGAAGCTTCCATACCGGCTGAGCCGGTGCCGGAGACCGCGATGGTGAAGCGATTCTTGGTCTGAAAAACGAAGCGCAACAGGGCTTGGATATCGTCCATGACTCCAAGAAAGGCCTGGTCCAGGTGGCCAAGCAGGGGAGTTGAGAGCGCACGCAGGACTTGCGGATGCACCATGCTCGGCCCTGGGCCAAGGAGTAGCCGGCGCGGGGGGATAAAGTTCTGAATTGGCATGTCACTCCAGAGCACGGAGAAGGCTGAGGTTAAGGCTAAGGTTGAGGCTCAGATGAAGAAGGTCAGGTCTTTTTGCTCAACCTTGACCTCGCAGCCTAGCCAGCCAAGAATACTCCTCAGTATAGCGGAGTTTAGTTCCCTTCAGCCACGGGTATTCTGAACGGCCTCCTTCGTCGCTAGCCACTTCGAGGGGTTTCGAGAGAGAAAAACAGCATGTTATAGTTCGAATGATGATTGAATCAGCCGCTGTTTCTCTCAACGAGCCGCAGCAGCCCAAGTCCTGGTGGCGAGCCACCGACGCGCCACCGACGATCGGGATCTATTCTGGGCGGTTCTCGCCCACGGTTACATTGTTGTCCGCGCTCTTCCTCATAGTGGCTCTGGCGTCGCTTGCATGGCTGTCGGCATCGGCATCCAAGCTGGATAAGCTCGAGTCGCCTGAGCGAGCGCTCAGTCTGATGGTTAGTCGGACCAGGGATGCGCAGGAAGGACTCAAGCGCGCGCCCCAGTGGGAACAACAGCTCTTTGCCTGGACCTCTGGCGACAATGAGGCTGAACGGGCGCACGAGATTGAATGGTATCAAGAACTGGCGGGGATTTCTGAAGACCCGTTGGTACTGTTTCAGTTGGCGATTCTCCAAGCCGAGGCCGGTCAATTCTCGCAGGCGCTCCTCTCCGCGCATGAGTGGGCCGGGGCAGAAGACCCGCTTCCTCAGTTCGCCGACCTGGTGATGGCCGCCTATGGCGAAGGACCGGTTCATGACGCTGACCGGTACGTCTTGTGGCAAGCAGAGGTGGCAGAGGTGTTGCCAGCCGGCTGGTTCTACGATCGCTTGGCTGAACGCCTGGCACGCCGTGCCAACAATGCCGCACTCGTGGCCAGGATTCAGGAACAGGCTGCGGTGCGTGTCGACCGCCAGTTTGTCTGGTCGCATCGCTTGATGCTCGTTGAACTCGGCGCGATGGCCGTCGGCACCGTGGTCTGCGTGCTGCTCTGGTTCAGACGGAATGAACCGTCCAGTTTCGTCAGGCTTCATGAACCGGGCGTGCCGCCGCCGTGGCCAGGCGGTGTCGGCGCGGCGGTGTTGCTGCGCGGGGGCGCGATCGGTGCGATGCTCACGGCCATGTTTTTGATCTATCCCCTACCTGACAATGTCTGGCTCCGGGCGTTGGTCATTCCGATGACGAGTGCGCCGTTACTCCTCTTGGCCTACCATCATCTTTTCCGACCGGCCGGCATGACGTTCGATGAAGGATTTGGATTGGAAATCGGATGGGCCCGTGTCGGGCGTCTGATGGTTGCAGTATTGGCGGTGGTGGCAGTTGGCCTGTGGGGCGAGTGGGTGATGGATCGCTTGTCGGAGCCATTCCATCTGACGAGTCACTGGGTCGAATGGTTCGACGCAGATCTCGTCTGGGCCTCCCCCTCCAAGACGGCCATGAGTTTAGTCGAATATGTGATCTTTGCGCCCGTGTTTGAGGAACTCGCGTTTCGCGGCCTTCTGTTCGCCATCCTGCGCCGAAAGTTCCGCTTCCTGCCGGCCGCGCTGATCAGCGCGAGCATCTTTGCCACCGCCCATGGCTATGGATTGGTCGGCTTCATCAGCGTCCTGTGGAGTGGCGTCCTCTGGGCCTGGATGTATGAAAAAACCGGGAGTCTGTTGCCTGGCATCTTGGCTCACGCCATCAATAATTTGCTGGTGTGTCTGGCGGTGATGGCCCTCCTCCGCTAGCAGGATGGTGAAAATGCCTTCCAGCTTCGTTCTCGGCTCAAAGAAATCCTCAACGTACCCCTGAAGGTACGCCTCCGGTTCCTTCTCGCCTCGGGCCTTGCTGGAAGCCATTTTGACCATCCTGCGTTTGCTTCCCGTCCGTTGACTCGATCCTCCTTCTCAGCTCGACAGAATCCTCAACGTGCCCCACTCGGGAAACGAGTTGTCTTGGCAGCTCGGGGTGGGCGGGTGAGAAAGTCTACGCTTCCGGTTTGTTCTCGTCTGCGGCCTTGTTGGATGACCATTTTGACAAGCCTGCTTACGATTGAGAACTGGTTGATTCAATGAGGTCGAGAGCTCCATATAAATCGGGATGCCGAAACCGATAACCCAGTTCAAATCGAAGCTTGGCGTTGCTGATTCGTTTTCCCGATGCGGGCGCTTCTATTACTGCTGACGCTGTCACACCCCATTGATGTTGCGCTGTTGCGCAGATCTCATTCCAGGTGTGAGGTTGGCCGTCGCTGACGTTGTAGGCCTCGCCTGGTTTCCCGTGAACCAACGCGGCGAGGCAGATTGCCGCCAGGTCTTCCACATGAATCAGGTTCACATACTTCCGTGATGGGCCAACGCGGCCTTGCCTGATCCAATCCAGCGGGTTCCGTCCAGGGCCGTAGATGCCTGTCACGCGCAGCACAATGGCGCCGAGCTCGTTTCGTAAATACTCTTCTCCCTGTACACGTGGCTTGGTCAGGTCGATGGGGGCTGATTCGTCAATCCAGGGCGGGGGATATTCGGTGGAATGATCGGACACTTGGTAGGCGGAGGTGCTCCCTAAGACGACAATGCGCCGAGGGGGCGCGTCATGCGTGCGTGCGAAGGCTTGTACCTGTTCGACCGGCGTGGCGGGAAAACACCAGATGAGATCGGTACCAGTGGGTAGATGCCCCCAGGTCTCGGGGCGAGCCAGATCGAACTCCAGGTGCTGGGGAAAAGGCACTGCGCCGAGCTGCAGGGCAGGGTTCCGGCTCGTGGCCCAGGCGCTGGTTCCTCGCTCGAGGGTTAGCTGCATGATAGATCGGCCGGTGTAACCGTACCCGAGGATGATCAGTGCCCGATCCGTCGGGCCAGTCGGTGAGTGCCGGTTGTTCTGTTGGTCCACCAAAGTCTCCTGTGCCAGGAGGAACGCCCCCTACCCCCCCATTCGGCTAGTAGCGGGCATCTTCCCATAGTGTAGTAACATGGGACAACGTGCGATTATTTTTCCTAAGAATGAGAAGCAGCCAATGAAACCCTATCAACTGATGCTGGTGCATCTGGTTCTCGGTTTGGTGTTCGTGACCGGGTGCGGGGTCGATCATGGCAGCGGAGGTCCCGGGGGCGTGGGCGGAGTCACTCTTGTTCTCAGCACGACCGCGGCTCCATTTGGAGTCGTCGGCAATGCCTACTCGGCGACATTGGCCACCACTGGGGGCGCAGCGCCGTTCACGTGGGCGGTGTTTGGCGGGGTATTGCCAGATGGGTTGTCGCTGAATACGACGACCGGCATCGTGACTGGTACGCCGACCCCGGTCGCAGCAGGTAACTCCACTGTGGTGTTCGTCGTGACGGACAGTATAGGTAAGACCGCGACTGGTTCAGTGCTGTTTGTTATCCATCCGAGGACGGATCGTGTGTCGGTAGATGACAATGGCGTGACAGTAAGCGGCGCCAGTTCCGCTCCTTCCATCAGCGGTGACGGAAGTCTCGTGGTCTTCGTGTCGCTGGAAAATTTTGTTACGGGAGTCAGCGGCTCACAAATTTACGTCCATAACCGACAAACGAATCAGATCGAAGTGATCTCTCGGGATAACAGTGCGAGCATTGTGAATGAGGGTGCCGGCGTCAGCAGCGCTCCGTCGATCAGCGCCGATGGGCGGTATGTTGCGTTTGTATCGCTTGCGACAAATCTGTTGGCACCTGGTGCGGCGGTGCCAGCCGGGCAGCAGATCTATGTGCGTGACCGCCAGACAGGCCTGACAAGTTTGGTGTCCGTGGATAATAACATGGTACCGACTCCCGGCGCTGGCGTCAGCAGCGCTCCGTCGATCAGTGCCGATGGGCGGTATGTTGCGTTTGTATCGCTTGCGACAAATCTGTTGGCGCCTGATCCGGTGGTGCTAGGAGGGCAGCAGATTTACATCTATGACCGTCAACTTGGGCAGAGTTCCTTAGCGTCTCAAGACAATACTAATACGAATGTCGAGGGAGCTGGCGGTGTAAGTAATACGCCTTCGGCGAACAGCGACGGCGGATTTGTCGCCTTCTTCTCTCAGGCCACCAATTTCGTCGCGGGAAGTGGTTCCCACATCTACGTACGCGCGCTTCCCTAGCTTGTAGAGCTTCCTCTGGTGGCGTGGTACGATCAGGGGCCATGTCCCTTCCCTAATTTCATCCTCTCATTGCTGAATGGTTCCGCTCGAACGTCGGTACACCCACCGATATCCAGGAGCAGGCTTGGCCTGCCATTCAATCGGGGGCTGATGTTCTGATTGCCGCGCCGACCGGTTCCGGTAATGGGCGAACGCCGCTGAGTCCGCAGCGGAGAAATCAGTAGGATGAAAAATCTGGCGAAATGGGAGCATCAGTGTGGCGAGCGCGGTCAGTTGTCACCTAGCCAGCATCCGCAACTGTTGGAGCCGGGTTTCATGATCGGACGTAATGAGCGTCTCGAACGCCCCCTGCGCCTTCGCGTGAAAGGCCGCTTGCCGGTTGTCCGATAGTCCCAAGAGGGTACTGAGCGATGTAACATATTCCCCCTGTCCTCGCGCCAGGTCCTGCTCCACATTCGTCTGGTTCAAGGCCATGAAGGCGGTGAGCTTGTGCGCTGGATGCAAGAGGCCGTCTTCGGTGAACCAGGTGCGGCCGGAGGTCGTACCCGTGACGTTGGAGGTGGAATCCGTGGTCTGTTTGACCGTGGCCTTCAGTGTGCAGCCTGACGCGAGCACCAGGAGCGCGGTCATGCAGATGAGGGTTGAGAGCCGGGTGCGGATCTGTCGCATGGTCGTCCTCCTTGCTATCCAGTGGGGGTGACATCACACGTCGCGGTCTCAACTATAGCAGGTGCGGGCCTGTTCCACTATCCCACTGGGCAGAACTGTACCGCGCGTTGTCTGTTGAGATGGGTCGGACGGATGAAATGGTGCGGGAAGCGCTGTACAGCTTCCCGCACCGGCAAGGCAGGATTCAGTTACTCCATAACCGCTGATACCACGGCTTTTCGATCGGGGCTGACGCCGTCTCGATGTTCATCGTCCTGCGAATATCGCCGATATTCCAGCCGGTCAGCGTCGCCAGCGTCTGTGCCTCCCGTTCATAGCGCTCCCGCAGCTGTTGCCGATAGGCGGTGGCGGCCGGGCATTCATCCTGGCCGATCCAGGGGTGCCGGAGAATGTAGCGGGCCTGGAAGCTGGCCCGATCCGGTGTTTCCTGGAATATCAGATCTTCAGGAAAGTGCGCCGCGTCGTAGCGAACGTGTAGCCTGGTCAGGAAGACGTTTTTCGCCTGGCCCATGCCCTTGCCCATCCGCCCGATGTTCTCTAGCCAGAAGACGCCCAGCCCGCGCAGCTCCTCGGCTGAGAGCGGATTGGCTGCGCAGGGATCACACCAGTTCATATCCCAGGCGTATTCCATAAACACCCCCCGCTCGCTCTCTCGTTTCACTTGCTGGGTGAAGAGGTCGCGATAGAAGTCGCCGAACTTGTCTTTCACATAGAGGGGGATCTCCTGTGCCTCAGGCAGCCGCACCGTCCGATAGTTCGTCGTCTCAACGCGTCCTTGCTTTGTCAGGAAGTAGATGAAGAGTTCCTGCGAGCCATTGGCATTCACCGTGCCGAGGCGGATCGGCAGCATGAACTTCGGTGATTCGAAGGCCATCTGGAGCGGTCGCAAGTGCGCGAGGCCGAGCTTTGCCTGCTCGCCCAGATTCACTTTCGCCACAAAGAACTTCATGCCCTGTTTCAGATAGCTCTGCAGAATGGACGAGGCTCCAGCCGGAATTCTGTAGCCGTTTTCGGTTAGCCAGGTTTCGAGACCGGCGCTCTCCTTCGCCGAGAGGATGAGAATGTCGTATTCGCCCACGGTATACTGAGCCTCGACCGTCACGCCCAATGCACGGTCGCGTTCAGGGGTCACGGCTGACGCCGGCGCCATGCTCTTCATGGCATCCATGTTTCGTTCCATTAATTCATAGCGCATACAGGGATTCTCGTCGAAGTATTCCACAAGCCTCGGAGCTGAATAATCGGCCAAGTGTTTCAGCACCGCTGGATTGCCGATGTGGATCTGCTCTTTCTCTAGTACGGTCGGCACAGGCACCACCATCGCAAATTCCTTTACGTCGCCTTTGAAATCGTTTGCCATGGTGATGACAGTTTTCTTCTCGTGACGTGCGATCACGACTTCAGAGGCTTTATTGAAGAGCTGAGTGTCGGCTTTCCCGACATAGAAGCCGCAAAAGGCCGAGGCATCTCCACCCCAGGTGAGCAGGCCGATGAAGAGTATGAGTGAGGGTACCAATGCGCGTCTCATGAGAACCTCCTTTGTTGGTGAAGAGACAGGGAACCGACGGACAACGGAGCAAGAACAGGATTGTCGTGAGTTGCGGACGATTGGCCGGTCGAGGGCTTGGACCAGTCGTAGTGTGAGCCGGGAAGCAGACGATCGAGTAACGGCGCCAGCGCGGTACAGGCGATTAACCCCCATAGTGGCCCGTTGGGGCGGAAGAAACCGAATTGCACGTAGAGGGCTGCGAGCGCCACGATCAACGCAAAGATGATTCGGCCTGTTCTGGAATCGGGTATCGTCTTCGGGTCCGAGATCATGAAGAAAGAGAAGATGAGCAGTGCTCCGCTTTCAATTTGATGGAGCGGAATCGTCAGTGGATCGCCGAGCCACAGCGCTCGCGTGATGAGCAGGCCGATATAGAAGGCGAGAAAAGCCAGCGTCACATCCGCACGTGCCGCGTGGGTGACCACGAGGCTGCCGAGACAGGCGATGAGAAACCCGAACCAGGCGACCTGGCCCCATTGTCCGGGTGAGATCCATCCGAGCCCGCTGCCAAGCATGACGACCAACGCTAAGCTAGTCGGATTGAAGAGATGTTTGTCATTCCAGCGGATGACGAACTTGCTGGCGATCGCAATGAAGGCTGCCAGCGCTGCGACCGGGAGATTGTCGGTACGAAGCAGCAGGCAGAGGGAGAGGGCAGAGATCAGCGGACTGCGGGGGTCGAACGAAGGCAGGTTGCAGAGGCGCGTGCCGGCATATTGCGTCAAGAGTGCCGTCCCGAGAGTGATGGTGATTTGTAGGACGGAGACATCGAAGTGCAGCCAGACCAGGCCATACAACAGTAACATGCTCAGGCTGGCAATCTGGTAAAGGCGGGGGTCGAGCCGTCTTACGGGTTGGTTCGGTTGGGTCTTTTCGCTGGCTTGCTCCATGATATCCTCCCCTCATGGGAGGATATGGGGCGAGGGGGGGAATCCTTTCACGCAGGATGCTGAAAATGACCTCCTGCATTGTTCTCGCCGCGTTCGGAGGCTCAGCGTACACAAAAATGTACGCCTCACCCCCTCCCTTGCTGCGGCCTTGCAGGCAGCCATTTTGACCATCCTGCAGAGAGTGGGGCTGGCCCCTTGTGCGCGCGGAACCAGGAATAGTAACGTGCTCGTTCGACGTGCGCAGTGGAGACCACACCAGCTACCTCGCTGAATGCAGGTGAAGAGTAAGCCTTAGCCCAACACGCGCAAAGGAAGACCACCTAGCCTGCCCTCAAGGGAGATAGAAAATTGAGCTTTGGTTTGCATGGGAGCTGAAAAAGGTTTCAGAGCTGAAAAAGCTTCCAGGAACCTTTGATTGCTCGTAAGGCGCCTGGTCCTCAGCGGAATTGAGATGATTAGATGAATCGTCAGGAATAGTGGAATCAGGTGTACCAGACCAAGGGGTCGCAGGATGTCAGTTGGTATTTGCGCCGGCCTGACTTATCGCTGGCGCTCATCGCCGCGTCTGGCGTAGGCAAGGATGCTGGCATCATTATGGATGTCGGCGGGGCATCTACGCTCGATGATTTCCTGCTCGATGACGGTTACACGCGGCTTGAGGGAGAATGAGGCGTCGGAGAGAAGCAAAGGGGGTTGACCCCGTAAGGCTGTTTCTGGAGTCAAAGGTTTGGCGCGCAGCTTGTCGAGCCATAGCGATTCCACGGACGGAGAGAAGAGTTGCCCATTCACCTTGATCACATATTGATTCCGGTTCGGGACAGAGTGGCCTCTGCTCGGCTCCTTGCGTCGCTTCTTGGCGTTCCTTGGGCTGAAACAGGAGTCGGGTCGTTCTCGCCGGTCTACGTCAATGACGGTCTGACTCTCGACTTCGATCAGGCTGATTCGGCCTATCCGGTTCAGCATTACTGTTTTCGAGTGAGCGATCAGGAGTTCGACGCGATCCTCGGAAGAATCAAGGCCGCAGGCATCATGTACCGCAGTTCTGTACATGGTGCAGAAGACATGAAGATCAACTGCGAGTATGGCGGCCGCAATCTGTACTGGAACGAGCCTGACGTCCATCAGTGGGAGATTTTGACGGTCAGCTACGCGCGTCAATCCAGTGGAAACATAGAGGCTTGAACCCTTCCATTTCCCTATCATTGTCTTGAACGAGACAATTGCAGAAAAATACTGCAAGATTCATGGATTGCTACGAGCGGTGCGAAGATTCGACTTCAACGTTGTGCATAAGGAGAGAGCAGTCATGCCAAGGGTATGTATTGTCCTGCTGCTGTGCATACTCGGACTGTGGCTGACTGTTGGCTGTTCTCAGGAGGAACGGTCGCTCAAGAAATACGCGAATGCGACGCTCACAGCCGGGACGGGATTAGGCGATCTTCTGCTGGGAACAACCACGCTCGACTGGTTCATTCGAAATATCGGCAAGGAAAGAATGGCTCTTGTCGTAGGCGATGAATCGGCGTTTGAGTTCGATATCAGGGATGGACAAATGGCGTTTCAATTTCTTGTGAACGGTACGTGCGAGAAGGAAATTGCCGTGTCCAGGGACTTGAGAAGTTCTGTGAATGACTTCGACGCGTATTTGGAAAGACATCCAGGGTGCCGGGATCTGACGCTCTCCAGTATTTCTGTCGGAAAAGGAAGTAAGTTCAAGGGGACGTTCTACAAAGGCGCAACTGAGAAAGGTGCCACACTCGGATCTCCCATCACGGCGACCTTCAATCATGGAACCGCGAGGAAGGCCGCTGCCAGATTGGTGGCCGGTTTATCACTCGGTAATCCTGAGGATGTTCTTGAGTACCGAGGCATCTCATTCCATTACGATCGCGGGTCGTCCGGGAAAATGGAAGATACGGTCATTGCACGCATGACTGTATTCAGCGAAATAGAATCATCTGACTAGATTTGGCTGGAGCCGCAATAGATTCAGGAGCCATTGGTTGATAAGACAATAAAGGTTCCAGGAACCATTGATTGCCTTTCAAACATGTTCGGCCCTGGTTTGTGGCGGGCGCCGTGGGATTTTTTCTTTGCTGTGTGGGTGAATTGGCTGCGATTATCGGCTCTTGGCGTTCAGGTTCCAAGAATCACGGGAAAAAAATTGTGGAGAAGATAGGGAATGGATTTTGACTTACCTTCTCCGCGCCACGGCCTTGGACAATAACAACAAAGAAAGTTGCGTGGAGTTAGCGTCTACCATGGAGTTCTGCTTAGGGTGAGGCGTCAACTGGTTGACAATTATTAGCCTGGTGGTTAGGGTTCGATCGGCTGGATGAATGGTCGCTTCGAAAGGGGGAATCATGCAAATTCAGGTCAACACAGACAACCACATTACGGGGCGAGAGGATGTCGTGCGCCTCGTTCAGTCCTGCGTGGAGAGCGCGGTAGGCCGTTTTGCCGACCGGATTACCCGCGTGGAAGCCCATCTCAGCGACGCGAACAGCCATAAGTCCGGGGGTGACCATAAACGGTGCCTGCTCGAGGCCAGACTTGCCGGCCTCCAGCCTCTTGCGGTGAGCCATCAAGCAACGACTATCGAGTTGGCTGTTACGGAAGCCGCAGGAAAATTGCAGCGGTCGGTCGAGAGCACACTTGGACGGCTCCATGATCGATAGTGCACTACAGGAATCAGAAAAAGGCTCCGGAAACCATTGTCGGCTGTGAATCCAAGAAGTAGCTGGCTTAAGGAAAAACAACAGTTAAATGCGGTGGTTTATTTCGTTCTCGTCTCCGACGCCGTTCGGCATGTTCGATGGTGAGGCATATAGAACGAAGGAGGACGTATGAAAATTATTGTAATTGGTGCGACAGGCACCATTGGGAAACATGTCGTTGCCCTCTTGGAGAAGGGGCACACAGTAATCAAAGTAGGTCATCTCAATGGTGACTATCAGGTCGATATCGCTTCGAAGGACTCGATTGAGAAACTGTTTAAGCAGGTGGGGAAGTTCGACGCGTTAGTCTCAACTTCCGGCTTGGCGAAGTTCGGCGCACTACAGGACTTGACTGATCAGGACTACACGCTCGGTGTGATGAACAAGCTGATGGGCCAGGTGAATCTCGTGCGCGCCGGTCGAAACTATATCAATGACAAGGGTTCGTTTACGCTCACCAGTGGCGTGCTGAGTCAGGAGCCAATGCCGGGGAGCGCATCGATCAGCATGGTGAATGCCGCCCTGGAGGGTTTCGTGAAAGCGGCTGCGCTTGAGATGGAGCGCGGAGTGCGGATCAACGTTGTCAGCCCGGTGTTTGCGAAAGAAACGATGGCTATGATGGGAATGGATAGCGCACAGGGAATGCCTGCCGTGCAGTTTGCCCCGAGCTACAGGGAAAGCATCGAAGGAACACGCAACGGCGAAGTGCTGGATGTGAGGAAGTTCTCTTAACCAGAGAATCCAGTGGACTACCTTCGGCAAGCGCTGAATTGAAATGTTAGACAGTAGTACACCAATCCGGCTATGTGAATACCGGTGAGAAGTCTTTGAACCGACACGACGATCACAGTGGAATTTGCCGGCAAGTTTTGCGTATTATGCCGGTCAGAATGCTCAATGGTTGGGCGTTTAACGTTGGAGGACGTACACAATGACCACACGTTTTCTCATACCTACGATCACTGTTCTAGCTTGCGCAGTCTTTGTTACGGCTTGCGAAGTAGCCTCGGCGCCTTCGAAAGCGTGTATTGAGGCCGCCCGCTTATATGCAGAAGCATTAGACGCGGACAAGAGCTCTCCTGATGGCGAGAAAGCGGCAGACAATTCCGTTCGGAAACAAGCGCTTACGGCGTTAGAGGAACGGAAGGACGCGCTGTGTCCGCAGAATCAGTGAAGAAGCATTTGAACTGACACAATAGTCACAGAGGAATTTGTAGGCCGGTTTTGCGTATTGTGCCGGTCAACATACTCAATGGTCGAGTGTGCAGCGTGGCGTATTATAGTGGTGGTGGCGACGTAAACAAACAACAGGAGGCACGTCAGGGTCAAAGTCGTGTTGTTTGTTCGTCTGTAAGCAAAGCACGGGAAAGAGAAAGAGGTAGAGAAATTTCTCTTGACTGGCCTTACAATTGTGCAGGGAGAGCCAGCCACCAAGGCTTGGTTCGCAATCCGCTAGGGGCCGTCCATCTTCGGTATCTTTGACGCCTTCCCGAATGAGGCAGGCCGTCAGACTCATCTTTCAAGCCAGGTCGCAGCGGCGCTTTTGGCACAGCCTAATGAGCTGTTCTCTAAACCACCGTCCAGCGAGAAAGTTGACGTCCTTGCAGCAAGGCTACCAGGCTAAGCCCGGTCGTTGGGCGGCAAAAAAAGGGCGTGCCGTTAGACACGCCCCCTGAGCCTAATCCAGTAAGATGACGGGAACGGTTATTTCACTGCGTCAATGCTGGCGCCAAAGTTAATGTGAAACGGCGCCCCATTCATCACCAGAGCCGGTAGCGACTTGACACCGGCAGCTTCCGCTTCCGCCACGCGCGATTTATCCGTGCCGAGATGGACGAGTTCCACGGTATATCTTGTCGGATCAAGTGCGTTGACGACACTGTGCTCGGCTGCGACGCACACTGGGCATCCCGCGTGGTAGAAAGTTGCTTTAGTTTTCATCATAGTCTCCTTTCAAAGGTGACGGTTTGTGGTGATTAACGTATCTACAACCGCGTAGAAACAATACCAAGCTCCGGGGAGCCGGCACTTGTCGGTTCCCCAGCCACCTGTTGTAGTAGCGTACTGATAATCTGACAAAGAATGCAATAGGAAAATTATTGCCTCTAGGCGAGTCGTCTATCGGACGCTCGAAGCCGTGGTGGGTTACAAGTGGTCGGTCTCCGTCCTGCAGGGGGGAATGAAGGGGAACATTCTTGTTTGTAGATGCCGTGCGATTGCGGCTACCGGCCGAGGGTAATATCGATGGCGATCTGAGCGGTTGTGGATGGATCTTGGTTGACGACATAGGTGGCATGTTCTTGTGCGCCGGTTTGGTTGCTTGCGGTGATGGATTCTTGGAGTTGGTTGGGAGAGAGCCGGTCGAATATGGCGGATTCTTGCCTCGTGATTGGCCCGGACGGGACTCGGGAGAGACGAACCGTGAGGGTGACGGTGTCGCTCCCCAGCGGCAGAGGAATGTGTTGCCGTTGACCAGCGGCAATCTTCAGAGAGATCTGACCGGTTTCTTTCTCGGGCCATAGCAGGTGCGGCGTTGAGGAACCAACCGTTTCCCAGACTTGCAGATAGGCGTCCTGATTGGCTTCCAGGGTGAGAAATACCGGCTGTATACTTCTCGATGCCGTCGTCGCGTCCACTTCTCGCTCCTGCCCATCTATCCCGCGCACGGCAAAGCTGTAGCGGAGGCCAAGGGGCTTAAGTTGCGTGGCTGTGCCTGCGGCTTTGCCCAGTTGTGACAGCCCTTCCTGTGGTCGGTCAAGCCGGGTTGCTTGGGGCGCCGACTCGGTCAGGGGCTTCATGCCCTGCGCTTGCTCTTTGGCCATTGCTCGCGAATCAGTTCGTCCGGGCTTTTCTCCATAGAACAGGGCACGAGCGCTGAGCCCTGGCGTGACGGTGGCAGCAAGTCGTCCACCGGTTGGCGTCTGTATCTGTTTGGGTTCTGGCGCGGCGGCTGGCGGTGCAGAGCTTGCTGCGAGTTTCTGATCTGCCGACGAGGTCACTTCCTCAGCGGACTTGCTGAGTGCAGCCACGGGCGCTTTGGCTTGTCCGCGGACTTCGTCTTGCTCAGTTTGTTCGTTGACCGTATCGCGGGCGGGATCTGAGGCCCTCTGCTCTTGCGGTGAAGGCGGTGCAGACCGTTCTTGCTTGGCCAGTTTGTCGAGGAACATGTCTTTTTTAGCAGGGGCAATTGCGTGCTCCCTATTCTCTTTAGCTTTCGTCTGTGGCTCAGCAACTTGCGGCGGGACAGGGTGGGATGTTGAAGGGGCCGGGGGTGGTGGAGCAGTGGGCTTCGCGTCTTCGGTTGCGACCGATTGTGCCGCCTGTCTAAGACTGTCCTGATAAATCCTAACGCCCAACACAACTGCGAGGGCAGTTGCCGCAAGGCCGCCGGCGAAGGCGAGGCCTGCTGGGCGGCGGAACCAATCCAGCCATGACTGAGAACCGCCGGCGCCTGATGTGCTCTTGTGCTTCAATGAAGCGAGGAGTCTGTGGCGTACAACTGGATCAGCCAGCAGCTCTTTCAGCGATTGCTCGTCCGCAATCGCATTGAATAACTGTTGGTCTTGCAGGGCGGCGGCATAGAGCGTCTGCTTCTCCTCCGTCGTCAGCGTATCGGCTGCGAATCCGCCCAGTAATTTTTCGAGATCCTGTTCAGACATGGCCTAACGGTAATTCAAAATTTAAAATTGAGAGCCTGGATGGTCACTCCCAACTTCCGCCCATCAGACTCAACAACTGCTTTCGGCAGCGTAGATCCCAAGTATAAATGGTGTTGATCGAGTTCTGGCCCATCAGCTTCTGAATCTCTGGAAAGCTCTTCCCTTCCAACTTCCATTTGAACAGTTCGCGGCAGCGTTCGCCGAGTTGAACTATGGCAGCCAGCAGCCGGTCTACTCGCTGTTTCTGATCGAGTTGCGTAGCCGGGTCGTCGCCTGGGTCGGCGAGCGGAAGGTCCTCAACCGATCCCTGATTATACTCGCCTCGTCTGAGCGACTTGCGATGGGCGTCCAGCATTTTGAAACGTAAGATCTGAAAGGCTAGGGGAACCAGTTCGGTCAAGTCCGCAACCTTAGAGTATTTCTCATGGAGGACCACCAGTACCTCTTGAGTCAGATCCTCGGCCTGTGCCCTCGATACTCGTAATGTCGCAAAAGCCAGAATCCTTTCGCGCAGGCTGCTGAGTATCTCATCTCGATTCACGGTTCAAGGCCTATGGGGTAACGTGGGATGCGTGACAATCTCACTGAGAGAGCGAAACCCAATCCCTAAGCCTCGACAGACCGCCACTTGTCGGTCGAAGCGATTCTTGATGCGAATCATCTCGCGTAACGCGCGAATTCCCACTCGGCCCCAGCATGGGAAATGGAAGACGGGGAGCGGGTAGTCCGTGCCGAAGAGGAGGCGCTTGTGGACTTCCGGCAGGCGGCGAAGGTACAGCAGCATACGAAAGCGGTTGGGGTGGGTCAGGGCAGAAATGTCGGCGTAGAAGTTTGGATAGCGCTTCACGAAGTCGCGCAATGTCGGGAGAAACTTTTCAAAGAGGATGAGTCCGTAGCTGCAGGCATGGGCGGCAATGACGGTGGCACCTTCGTCAAGCGCAGTGCGAAGCCGGTCGGGATCGCCGAGGGACTGGTCCTTTCCGATGAGGGTAAACTCGTAGCCGACGTGACTCAGGAGCGGCAGCCTCCGCTCGGCGAGAGTCTGGTAGAACGCTTTGTAGCGGGTATCAGCCGGATTGAACTGCTGCGTGTTTGGGAGGACCTTCACTAATGTGGCTCCGGCATCGGCGCAACGATGGATTTCGTCGATGGCGTCGCGTCGTTGGGGATTAATCGAGACGCCTGCGAGGAATTCATTCGGGTAGGCTCTCGTGGTTTTGAGCACATAGTCGTTGCAGATAAGAAAATCCGTCTGGGCCTGATCGAGGCGGCCATTCTGGTCGTAGACCCCATCCATTCCGAGTAGCACGGCCTTCTGGACGTGACGTGACTCGCGCAATTCGGAGAGCAGATCGTCGAGGTATTTCCGGTTCGCTTCCCGTGGGTTAGACGGAGACAGTTGGTG
>JAQBES010000059.1:0-14755 GCA_032123755.1 Nitrospirota bacterium | reverse complement strand
CTCTCCTTGACTCAGTACAGGGCCACGTTCGTGCCCCCATACTCACAGATTACTGACGTCCACCTTACGTCAGAGCAGCGGGATCCGTCAACACAATTGGCCCGCGCCTCTCTTCCCTGCCCGTCTTGACACAATGCCCTGTCCCTCGTAGGCTCACCCCACCAGCAGGGTGCTGAAACAGTCCGCCAGCGGAAGAAGACTGTTATTTGGTTTGTCTGGTTTTTGGGTTGAACGAAACGAACCAGATGATCCCAATCAACCAAATATACAAAACAAACCAGATCAACCAGGCAGACCGGGCTTGTCTCAGACGTGCGGGCCAATAAATTTCTACCGTGCCACAATAGATTTTCCGCAGACTCCTAGCCATGCCAAGCCCCTCAGCCAAGAAAATCCTCATCATTGAAGATGAGCACGACATTCTCCAACTGGTCAAACTGTATTTGGAGAAAGAAGGCTTTCGAACCGTAACGGCCACGACCGGCATGGAAGGGCTCCGTCAAGTGAAGCAGGAGCAGCCCGACTTGGTCGTCCTCGACTTGATGCTGCCCGAGATCGACGGCCTCGAAGTCTGTAAACGCCTGCGGTCAGCTCCAGAGACCGCGATGCTCCCCATCATCATGTTGACCGCCAAGGCCGAGGAATCGGACACTATCGTTGGCTTGGAGCTGGGAGCCGACGACTACGTCACCAAACCCTTCAGCCCCAAGACTCTGGTCGCCCGCATCAAGGCTCTCTTTCGACGGCTTGAGCGAAAGCCGGGTGCCAGCCCGGCCCAATATCGCTATGGCGATCTCGTCATGGATCTCGCACGACACGAAGTCACCGTGAAGAAAATAGAAGTCCCCCTTACGGCGAAAGAATTCGGCCTGCTCGAACATCTCTTGCGCAATCCCGGAAGAGTCCTGACAAGAGACATTCTCCTCAATACCGTCTGGGGATACGATTACTACGGAACAACGCGAACAGTTGACGTCCACATCCGAAGACTCAAGCAGAAACTCCCCTCGCTCGACGAGGCGATTATGTCGGTCAAATCCCTGGGTTATAAGCTTAAAGAGTTGGATCGTTCGGCATGACCCTCTCCATCCGATGGAAGGTCACTATCGGAACCCTGCTGGTCCTCGCCTGTGGGCTTCTCATCGCTAGAGCCTTGGTGGTTCGCTCCCTTGATCAACAGGAGATCGTCCAGTCGGGCCAGATACTGGAGGCTCGATCCAGTCTCGTCGCTTACGGGCTGCAGCCGTTGCTGGCGCAATCAGGGACGCTGTCTTCAACCCCCCAATTACAGGCAGCCGTGCGAGATCTTAGCTCGCGGGCCCTCGCACGCGTGACCATCATTGCTCTGGATGGACGGGTGTTGGCAGACAGCGCCGTCTCGGATCGCAATCTCGCTGCGGTTGAGAACCACCTGGCGCGACCGGAAATTCAGCGAGCCATTGCCACCGGGCACGGAACGGATCTCCGTACGAGTCACACCACCGGTGAACGCACGTTATATCTGGCTGTCGATCTGAGCGGGGCGAACCAGGCGATGCCCTCCGTCTTCTTGAGGCTGGGGTTGCCGATGACCACCTTTGATCGTGAAGTGGCCAAGTTGCACCGAGACTTGGCCCTCGCCTTCGGAATTGCATTCTTGATTGCCGTCGCACTGAGTGTGTGGCTCGCTCACAGCATCACAAAACCCCTGTCCGATATTGCGATCGCTGCGCAGCAGCTGGCGAAAGGTGACCATGCGGTCCGCATTCGGACCGGATCACGGGATGAAGTCGGCCTCTTAGCCGACACGCTCAACCACATGACGGACCAACTGAGAACCAAGATCGATGAACTCTCTGAAGATCGGTCCCAGCTCTTGGCCATGCTGACCTCGATGGTCGAAGGCGTGATGGTCCTGGACTGCCGAGGTCACGTGCTGCAAGTCAATCCGGCACTGGAACGGATGTTCGACGTCACCAGCATAGAAGCACGGGGACACCCCTGCTCCGATGTCTTCAGGCATCCGCAGTTGGATACGTTAGTCTCAACGGTCCTGGCTAAACGAATGAACGAAGAAGATGAAATTCTCTTACACCCGAGTGGTCGCTCTCTCCATATCGAAGCCTCGGTCACTGCATGCGATCGAGAGAACGAAGCCTGCGCGGTGCTTGTCTTTCACGACGTGACAGAATTACGCCGTCTGGAAATTATCCGGAAAGATTTCGTCGCCAACGTGTCCCACGAGCTGAGGACCCCGCTCACGTCGATCAAGGGGTATATCGAAGCCTTGCTCGATGGCGCCAAAGACGAACCTGAGACCAGTACAAAATTTCTTGACATCATTCTCAAGCAAAGCGACCGGCTGAACCTGATTCTGGAAGACCTCCTCCAGCTGTCAAAGATCGAATCCGGACAGGTCCTGTTCAAGCGAGAGCCGCTTCATATCCAGAGTGTCATCGAACGAACGCTGGCCATGATCAAGCCCTTGGCAGACAAGAAGGGACACCGGCTCGTCTCTTTCGTGGTGGACAATCTGCCTGCTGTGCTTGGCGATGAAGACCGACTGATACAAGTGCTTTCCAACTTGCTTGATAACGCCGTCAAATACACCCCCGAGAAAGGGACCATCACTGTGGCAGCCCACCCGGTTTCGGACGGTGCAGAACAGCCCGCAATTGCCACGGCTGTGGAACTGAGCGTCACCGATACCGGCCTCGGAATTCCTGAAAGGGATCGCCCGCGCGTATTCGAACGATTCTATCGAGTCGATAAAGCCCGCTCGCGTGAGTTAGGTGGAACAGGACTCGGGCTGGCGATCGTCAGGCATATCGTCGAGGGTCTAGGCGGGCGGGTGTGGGTCGAAGCGAACGCCCCGACCGGCAGCCGTTTTGTCGTCCGGCTCCCCATCCAACAGATCAGTCCGCCTTCGGGCTAAAACACTTTCATCACAAGCAAATAGATGAGCGACGCGAGGAGAGCGGCGCCCGGAAGCGTGAAGATCCAGGCGTATAGAATTCTCGTGGTGACACCCCAGCGCACCGCCGAGAATCGCTTGACCGCGCCGACTCCCATGACCGACGTCGTGATAGTGTGAGTGGTGCTCACCGGCAGACCAATGTGCGCCGTCACGAGCAGGACCACCGCGGCACCGGTCTCCGCAGCAAACCCATGCACCGGTTCCAGCTTGACGATGCCCATTCCCAGCGTACGGACAATCTGCCAGCCTCCCACGGCCGTTCCCAATCCCATCGCCACCGCGCAGGAGCCGATCACCCAACCCGGCACCTCGCTCGAAGAAATCTGCCCCGCAGAAAGCAACGCCAACGTAATAATCCCCATGGCCTTCTGCGCATCGTTGGCACCATGACTGAACGCCATGAAACAGGCGGATACGAGCTGCAGCCGTTTGAACAGTCGAGTGGCCACGCTCCGGGTCACACGAAAACAGACCCAGCTGATCAACACCATCAACGAAAGCCCGATGGCAAAGCCAAAGAACGGCGCAAGCACCATGGCTTCCATCACCGGACGAAGCCCTGACCACTTCACCGTGGCCCACCCTCCATGGGTCACTGAAGCCCCGACCAGTGCGCCGATCAAGGCGTGAGACGAGCTGGTCGGCAATCCCAACAACAGCGTGAAGAGATTCCACAAGATCGCACCGGCCAATGCCGCCGCAACCATTTCTTGGGTGACAAAAGCCGGATTAACAATCCCCGACCCCACCATTTTAGCCACAGCGGTGGACATGAACGCCCCAGCCACATTGAGGACGCCAGCCGCCATGACCGCCACAAGCGGGCTCACGACTCGCGTGGAGACCACAGTCGCAATAGCATTGGCACTGTCATGCCACCCGTTCGAAAAGTCGAACAGAAGCGCAAGCACAACCACAATGAGCAGCATTCCAGTCAGGTCAGACATCTTAGACTCGTGAGGGGTACGGGGGTAAGGGGTGAGGAATCGACGGGGGAGAGAAGATGACGAGCCGGCCTCTTCGCATAGCTGTGATTTCTTGCGCCTTACGTTCCACGCCTCACGCCTCACGAGTTGTCAGTGGTGCTTGAGCGTGATCCGCTCAAGAATGTTCGCAACGTCTTCACACCGGTCGGTTCCCGCTTCGAAGTTCTCGTAAATTTCTTTCCACTTGAGCACCATGATCGGGTTGGTTTCATTTTCAAAGAGGGAGGAAATCGCATCGCGGGAGACTCGGTCAGCCTCGTTCTCCAGGCTATTCACCTGCACACTGCATTTCTTCATCTCCGGATGCGGAAGCCCCAGGAGGTCCACACCTCGCCCCACGGCTACTGACGCTTGGTAAAGGATGTCGGCCAGCTTGATCGCCATCTCGGTCGGTTTCTTGACCTTGTATAACACGAAGCGATCGGCGATCGCCTCCGCGGTATCCAGGATATCATCGAGGGCGCTGGCGAGGTCATGGATGTCTTCCCGATCGATCGGCGTAATAAAAGTCTTGTTCAATCGACGCGCAATGTCGTGTGTAAGGCCATCTCCAACGTGTTCAACGTCTTTGATCCCCTGGGCTTGTTCGATGGGAGACCGGAAGTCCTCCATCATCACCTTCAGGAGACGGCTCCCCTCAATCATGTTATGCGCGGCCTCCTTGAACAGCTCAAAGAAGGCTTCTTCTCGAGGAATCAATCCAAACAACATCGCGACGTTCCTCCGCTCAACAATACCCGCATGATTTCACCGCCATGTTACGCCACGGTTACAGGTAAATGACAAATCTGTAAAGAAACGCTACCACCGAACTAACCCAGTCGCCCACGTCACGCCACCGCCAAAACTACCCAGCAAGACGATGTCGTGGGGCAGAATCCTACCAGAACGGACTGAATGGTCGAGCGCGATCGGCAATGACGCCGACGACGTATTGCCATAGCGTCCGATCACGGAACAGACCCGTTCCGGCGAGACCCCCAGCCGCTTCGTGAGCTGGTCGAGAATCCGCCCGTTGGCTTGGTGCAATACCAGCTGCGCAATATCGTGCACATCGACACCGAACTCTTTCACGATCTCGCGGATGGCCTGATCCAATCGCTTAACCGCCAGACGAAAAAGCGGCGCCCCTTGCATTCGCAACATATGGTTTTTCGCCTCGACCGTCCCCGGCGTCGTCGGCCGGCGCGATCCGCCCGCGGGAATCGTGATCAAGCCATGCTGGGAACCGTCCGCGTGGAGACGGAGCCCCAAGAGTCCCCGGCTCAGCTGACCTGCCTCAGGCTCGCCCCGCAACACAACCGCACCGGCCCCATCGCCGAATAAGAGAGCCGTATCGCCGTCGAGGGGATCGATGGAACGAGACTTCACTTCCGCGGCCACTACCAAACACGTCTTGACCTGCCCGCTCCGAATCATGGCATCAGCCATCGAGAGTCCATAGAGAAAGCCCGAACAGGAAGCCGCTACGTCGAATGCCGGTATCGTGGGACAACCAAGCATGCGCTGAACATGGCAGGCGGTGGAGGGAAAGACCGTATCGGGAGAGGTTGTCGAAAGCAGGATCGCTCCCAGCTCAGAAACCGGGAGTCCGGCAGCCTCAAGCGCCGGCCTCGCTGCTTCCACCGCAAGATCAGAAGACGCTTGGGATGCAGCGGCTCTGCGTCGCTCCTGGATTCCCGTCAAACCAAAGATGGCCGTCGGCTCGATGCCCGACGAAGCTCCCACCTCGCGATTCGACACCACCCGCTCAGGGAGGTACGAGCCCGTTCCAATAATCCTCGTCCGTATCATAATGCCTGAGTACTACAGGGTTCGCTGCGCGATCGACGGGATTATAGCAGGATGCTGAAAAAGTCCGCCAGCCTGTCTTGTTCATTTGGTCTGTTTGGTCTGTCTCGTCTATTTGGTTGAACCAGACTGACCAGATAAGACTAGATCAACCAGAGAGACCAGATGGACCAGATACCCATACAGACCGGCTTGGTCCAGACGTGCCGCCAACGAAGCCCTGCCATGCCGCAATGATCCTTCCCGCAGCCTTACAGATCTCGGTTCCACAGGGGTCAACTGACGGAGTCAGAACCTTGCATTCAACCTGGACTCCTGCTACATTTTTAGGCGGTGATGGTACGTTCCTTTTCCAACTTGACTCCTGCGCCTCGACTTACAGCGGTCTTCGGCCTCTGTGTGGTAGCATTCTGTGTCATGACCGCCTGCTCCAGCACACCCAAGAATCAAGGTACCGCGAAGAAAGCCCTGAGCGGCACTGACGAACAGATTTTCTTGGGTGATACGATCAAAAAGAACTACGACCCCAACGTCATCATGAAGCGAGGAGAGGCGTTCTTCGAGAAAGAGGAGTATACGGAGGCCATCGTCGAGTATAACCATTTCCTCGATCTCCATGGCACCCACACCCTCGCCTCCTATGCGGCGTTTCGAATCGGGGAAAGCCAGATGAAACTGACCAAGGGAATCCAGCGTGATCCTGGCCCCATTCAGAAAGCCCTCGAAGCCTTTGAACGGCTACGGAAAAATTTTCAGGGAAGCCGGTACGACGAGCCAGCGCTCCAGAAAATCCAAGAATGCCACGACCTCCTGGCGCAGACACATCTCTTCGTGGGGGAATTCTATTATCGGCGAGGCTCCTATCTGGCCGCCGCACATCGCTTCGAACAAATCATGAAACTGTACCCCGACAAGTCGGTCGCACCCGATGCCCTGTACTTTCTAGCACGCAGCTACCACGACCTGGGTGCGGACGATTGGGCCAGCGAACAGCTGACGCTGCTGGCAGAAAAATACCCGGACAGTGCGCATTCCAGCGAGGGAAGAAGCCTGCTCGCGAAAATTGGAGGGGGGGGACCTGCGTCGTTACTGGCCCAAAATGCCGAACCCGTGTCCTCCTCTAGTTCACCGACTGCACCCCCATCGGAAAATCAGCCGGCTCTTGCCGCTGGACTGATCCCTTCTGTCCCGGCTGGATCGTTCCGCCTCTCTTCCGCCACGGCATTGAGCCAGCCTTTTGTAAGCTGCCGCCTCGGCGCCTGGTGCTGATAGAATAGCCGGGAAACCATCTGCGTCGTACTCGGCCCGAAAACATCCTCAAGGTATTCCAGCAAATACACCTCCGGTGTTTCCGGGCTGCGGCCTCGCATCTGGCCGCACCTCCTTCGCCTCGTCACGAACGGCTATGTCAGACAGGCTCCTGGCCTTTGCTGAAAGCTGATCGCTGAAGACTATTTTAAACTCAACGGAGCGAAACTGCTTCGAGAAGCAGTTCCTTGAAGGAAGATTTGATCACACTCTTCGCGCGAGCTAAAAACGTTTGATAGGTCTCACACCCGCGGAGTACGTCATAGTAGAGCGTAACGATGTGTTGATAGCGGGGCAGGAGGCGGTGGCAGAGACGCGGATACGAATAGACGATGCTCGCCAAGCGAGCCGCCACCCGAAATTCCTCATAGATCTCCCGCCGGACGTCCTCTTCGTAATCGCCCAGTGACCGGCGACGATCATGGACTTGGTTCAAAATCGATTCTGCAGCCAACTGCCCGGACCTAATCGCGTAATAGATGCCTTCACCGAACAAGGGATCGACAAGGTGCCCGGCGTCTCCTACCAGCAAGGCGCGGCCACTCACCAATCCGACTGACTCCCGATTGGCCGTGTTGTGCTCACTGAAGAGCGGGAGTGGATGGCCGATTGGCTGCGGCACCTTCCACTGTGCCAGTCCTTTCTCATCCCGCACGAAACGATCGAAAATCTTCTTCGGGCTCGCGAGGCCTCCGCGAAGATCCCCCACGCCGATCGAGAGTCGTTCCTGCTTCGGGAAGATCCATGCGTAGCCTGCGGGCGTTGCGCCGATATCGATGAGCGCACGGCCGGTGCCGGGATAATGAGGGGCAGGCCCGATCGGGATTTCGCTCTCCAGGGTCGCCATCCGACGGCTCCGGCGTCCCGGGAACAACTGCTTTGCCACCAGGCTGTTCGCCCCATCCGCCCCGATCAGAACCTTGGCCAGATACCGGCCCCGGTCCGTTGTCACTTCGATGCCGTCGGGAAGCTGCAGATAGGACGTCGCCGACTCGCCTTCATGCACCTCGGTGCCCACTCTCCTCGCTTTCTCCACAAGGAAATGGTCAAACCGATCGCGCATGACCATGTAGGCTATCGGGCTGGAGGAATCAAGAAAGAAGGGATCCGCACCACGGAAGGAAAACTGTATGCCATAGATTGTATGTTCAACAACCGACTTGTAATCGTCTTCTAATATACGGTCGATGCGGGCGGACAAGCCGCCGCCGCAGACTTTATAACGAGGATGAGTTTGCTTCTCGATGGCGAGAACGGACAGACCGGCACGGCTCAACTCGTAGGCCGCGGTGGCTCCAGCCGGCCCCATACCGACCACGAGGGCATCATAGCGGTTAGTATCGGGAAGCGTGTGCATCGTGAATAATGAACAGAGAGTTTCGAGTTTCCTTTCCCCACCTACAGATCCACAATTCAAAATTCACTATTGGGTGCTGCGCTCTAGTTCCCGGCCTACTGCCCGAGATACCAGCCAATCCCATACCGCTCCAAGAAACCGGTGATCATCGTGAGGGTGTTGGCGTAAATCATGACGCCCACGATGATCAGTAACACCCCGCTCACAGTGGAGACGCCCCACAAATACAGACGCGCCTTTTTGAAATAGGTGAGGAACCGATCCACTCCCAGCGCCGTGAGAAACAACGGCAACCCCAATCCCAACGAATAACTCGTCAGCAACAGCACGCCGTTCAGCATCGAATCGGTGGTGCTGGCATACAACAAGATGGTCCCGAGCACCGGTCCGACGCAAGGCGTCCACCCAGCGGCAAATGCTACGCCGATCAAGACCGATCCCACATACCCGACCGGTCGATTTCTGAATTGGAATCGGTGCTCCATTTTCAGAAAACTGATGTTCAAGATCCCCAATAAATAGAGGCCAAAGATGACGATCAGGATCCCGCCGATCCGTCGGATGTAATCTTGATAGGTAATGAGCGCCTGCCCGATGAAGCTGGCCGACGCGCCGAAAGACACAAATACGGCTGAAAATCCGGCGATAAACAACAGGGCGTTGACGACAATGGTTTTCTTGAACTTCGACCGCACCGTCGAGTCGGTGAGTTGTTCGATGGACAACCCGGTGATGTACGAAATGTAGGAGGGAACCAGCGGGAGCACGCAGGGCGAGACGAACGACAGTAATCCAGCCGAAAAGGCCGCCAAGAGAGAGATATTCGTGATCGATTGCGACATGGGCTAAGATTTCATCAGCATCTGCACAAGCTGCTGCGCTTCGGAAGCTCCCCAGTCACGCGCGCCGAAAATCTGATGGCGGACAACCCCTTGTCGATCGACCATGAACGTCATCGGAAGGCTCCGAGCTCCATAGGTCAATCCTACTCGATAGTCGGCATCGTGGAGGATGGGAAACGTCAAGTGGTTCTCTTGCTGAAACGGTCTGGTGACCGCCACACCTTGTGCGTCGGTAGACACGGCGAGAATCTCAAAATCTTTCCGCGAAAATGTCCGGTAGAGCTCTTCCATCGCCGGCATCTCCACCCGGCAGGGGCCGCACCAGGTGGCCCAAAAATTCAGCAGCACCACTTTGCCACGCAAGTCAGAAAGTGTCACGAGACGGCCTTGCAAATCCCGGAGCTGGAAGTTCGGCGCCGGCTCACCCAGCTTGACGGCGTTAGGTCTAGCGACCTGCAGCATATCCGGCGCCGCAGCACCGCCCAAGCCTCCAACCGTGGCCATCAGACAGAGGACCGTTCCAGCAATCGCGAGCCTCATCACCTACTTCGCTCCGTGATCCGATTGCTGAGCGTCCGCCACCTTGGGCGTGACATGGCAGACTTCCATCGGCGGCATTGCCCCATAGCAGGACTTGCATCGGATCGTTTCAAAGTCCAGAAGTACCACCTTGCCTCGAACGTCCAAGACCTGCTGGGATTTGTCGTTCAGATTCGGTGAGGGCAGAATCCTGCGCTGTCTTTCCCGCAACCACATGATCCGCAACCAGATTTCCTTGAGATCCCAGATCCAATAACCACCCCGGAAATAATTGGCATCCTCGCCCCGAGAATGTTACCGCAGGCCAGTAGGGGGAATCCGACCGTGATCGCGTTGTAGCTTAACTCGTCAATAGAGGCGAGAACCGCAAAATCTATTTATCTTACAAGCGCCTGAAAATCGGTGTCAAGCAAGCCGGTGCATCAGCACCCCTGACGCACTCCCTACCTTCGAAGGAATGGACAACATAGGACCCATTCAGCTACTATCCCACGGATTCAGCATTTTGTCCGATTACCGATCACCTGAACCCAGAGGGGCTAATGCGACATAACTATCTCTTTACGTCTGAGTCTGTCACGGAAGGACATCCGGATAAGATTGCCGACCAGATCTCCGACGGAATCCTCGATGCGCTCATCGCCAAAGACAAGTATTCCCGGGTAGCCTGCGAGACGATTCTGACTACTGGAATTGCCTTCGTGGCCGGTGAAATCTCCACCAAGGCCTACGTCGAAATTCCAGATATCATTCGCGAGGTCATCAAGGATGTCGGCTACTGCGACGCCTCCTGGGGATTTGACTATCACACCTGCTCCGTCCTCACGGCCATTCACCAGCAATCGGGCGATATCTCTATGGGCGTGGATTCCGGCGGTGCCGGCGACCAGGGACTAATGTTCGGCTATGCCACCAACGAGACGACTGAACTCATGCCCATGCCGATTGTCCTCGCCCATCGGCTCACCAAGCGACTGGCAGAAGTCCGGAAAAAGAACATCCTGCCCTGGGTCCGTCCCGATGGAAAGTCCCAAGTGACTGTGGAGTACCGGAACGGAAAACCGGTGCGGATCGACACCATCGTCGTCTCGACGCAACACAGCCCTGACGTGACGAATAAGCAAATCGAGCGCGACATCATGGAGAAAGTTATCAAGCCCATGATGCCGAAAGGGCTCTATGACCCGACGAGCGTAAAACACCACATCAATCCCACCGGCCGTTTCGTGGTCGGGGGTCCGATGGGCGATACCGGGCTGACTGGCCGCCAGACCATCGTCGACACCTATGGCGGCCATGGCAGCCATGGAGGCGGCGCTTTCTCCGGCAAGGATCCCACGAAAGTGGACCGGTCGGCATCGTACATGGCCCGCTACATCGCGAAGAACATCGTTGCCGCCGGGTTGGCCCAAAAATGCGAGGTGCAGCTCGCCTATGCGATCGGCGTGGCTGATCCCGTCTCGGTGTTGGTCGACACGAAAGATACGGAAAAGGTGGCGGTCGAGAGTCTGGATAAGCTCGTGCGGAAACACTTCCCCTTGACCCCTCGCGGCATCATCGACTATCTCAAGCTCCGCCGACCGATTTTCAGAAAGACTGCATCGTACGGGCATTTCGGTCGGAGCGAACCGGAATTCACTTGGGAAAAGACCGACAAGGCAAAACTCTTGCGCAAAGACGCAGGGCTGTAGTTTAGACCTGACCGATCACAGAGGGGGACGGATTGGAAAATCCGCCCCCCTTTTCCTGATCACGCATCACCCGTCATTCATCAAATCTACTGGAGGTTTCTGTGGAATACGATGTGAAGGATATGAAGTTAGCGGACCAGGGTAAACTGAAGATCGAATGGGCCGAAGCCACCATGCCGGTGCTGCGCCTCATCAAGCAACGCTTCCTGCGGCAACAGCCCTTCAAGGGCCTGCGCGTGACCGCTTGTCTCCACGTCACGACCGAAACTGCCAATCTGATGAAAACACTCCAGGCCGGGGGAGCCGATGTTCGGCTCTGCGCCTCCAATCCGCTGAGTACGCAGGATGAGGTCGCGGCGGCGCTCGTCAAACATGACGGCATTCCGACCTTCGCCATTAAAGGCGAGGACAGCAAGACCTATTATCAGCACATCCAATCGGCGATCGCCCACAAGCCGCAGATTACGATGGACGATGGAGCTGATGTCGTCTCGCTGATTCATTCCAAGCGCAAAGACTTGCTCAAACACGTGATCGGCGGCACAGAAGAAACCACCACCGGTGTCATCCGACTCCGCAGCATGGCCGAAAAGAAAGTGCTGAAGTTTCCAGTGATCTCCGTGAACGACGCCGACACCAAGCACCTGTTCGACAACCGCTACGGGACCGGCCAGAGCACGATCGACGGCATCATCCGCGCGACGAACCGGTTGATCTGCGGCACCACCTTCGTGGTCGCCGGCTATGGCTGGTGCGGGCGCGGCATCGCGATGCGCGCCAAGGGCATGGGCGCCGATGTCGTCGTCACCGAGATCGATCCGGTCAAGGCAATTGAAGCGGTGATGGACGGGTTCCGCGTCATGCCAATGGAACAGGCCGCGCTGGTAGGAGATTTCTTCGTCACGGTCACCGGCAATCTCAAAGTGATTCGCGGTGAGCACTTTGCCTCGATGAAAGAAGGGGCCATCGTCTGCAACTCAGGCCACTTCAACGTCGAGTTGGACATTCCCGCCTTGGAGAAACTGAGCCGGAGAAAGCGCCTCATCAGACCGGGCGTCGAGCAATTCACACTCAAGACAGGCCGGCGGGTCAGTCTGCTCGGCGAGGGGCGACTCGTGAACCTGGCAACGGCCGAGGGCCATCCTTCCAGCGTCATGGACATGAGCTTCGCCAACCAGGCGCTCGGCGCGGAGTACTTGGTGAAGAATTACAAGAAGCTTGAGAAGAAGGTCTATCCGGTCCCGCCGGTGATCGACAAGGAGATCGCCCGCCTCAAACTCGCCGGCATGGGGATGAAGATTGATGCGCTGACGAAGGAACAAGTGAAATATCTGGCTAGTTGGGAGATGGGGACATAGCGGCGGGCCTGAGGCTCGCTGTCGCTTCCAGGCTCCCGGAATGACCCTTCCGGCCTCCGGCGAAGCGAACCTTCTGGAATTCCTTCAGCTGCGGTCGCTTCGGCGACCGCAGTCCTTCAGTCAGTTCCAGCTTTCACATCGCCCGAGGCTCGGTGGGTCCCCATTCCTCCGCCAAGGTCGCTCCAGAGAGCCTCAGGCCCACCTGGAGAGAACGTTAAGATGTGCGCAATAGGGACCACCCCGCACCACTCCTGTCAGCTATGGAGGGGGGAGTAATGGAAAGGCCACCGGAAACGGTGGCCTTTTTGTTTACGATCAAGACGCCAGGGCCTGACAACCTCCCCGCACTTAGGATGATGGAGTGGGGCAGATCCTCCTCTTTCACACAACACCGCTATTGTCGTCCATTTCGCAGCATTCGACCAGCCTCTTGCAGATATGCCAATTATGGCATACGCTAGGCTACCGTAAGCTACGGGCAGGATCAGGACTGAATGAAGCCGCTTCACTTCGTAGGTTCGTCGCGGGAAGATCTGAGGAAGCTTCCTGAGAGTGCGCGGGAGACTGCGGGGCATCAACTGTTCAAAGTGCAGCAAGGAAAGGAACCGGACGATTGAAATCCGCTGCCCACAGTTGGGACTGGCGTCCAGGAAATCCGAGTCTGGGATGAAAGCAGAACTTATCGAGTTCTCTATGTGGCCAAATTCGAGGAGGCAGTTTATGTACTACATGTCTTCGAGGAGCGGTCTCAGAAGACCGCGAAAGGCGACATCCTTCTAGCGAAAGATCGATATGCCAACTTACTGAAGTGGAGGAAGGAGGAATACCTATGACACGCGCGGCAGTGACCAAGGGCAGCGGGAACGTGTTTCGAGACTTGGGATTCTCAGAAGAAAAGTCCGCTGAACTGATTTTGAAAAGCAGCCTCCTCCAGGCTCTCCAAGAAACGATCAAAGACCGAGACTGGAAACAGGTGGAGGCGGCGGCTCGGTTAGGCATCGACCAAGCCAAGGTGTCGAAGCTCTTGGCCGGTCAGATGGCAGGGTTTTCCATCGAACGTCTCGTCAACTTTCTCTCGTTGCTGGGGCAAGATGTCGAAGTGACGGTTCGCAAAGCTCCCCATGGGCGACAACTCGGCACGGTTCGGGCTCGAACCACCAGGAAGTCAAACAAGGTTGCTGGGTGACATACGTCAATTCTTCGAGAGGAAACGGTGTCTGACACCTTGCTTGCGCACACCTACCAGAGAGAGGAGAGGAGAGAAGAGGCCACCGGAAATGGTGGCCTTCTTTCTTCAATTGCTTAATTCTGTCTCTCAACCTAACCCCGCCAATGTTGGATTGTCCACTCGGCCCCATGGTTTAGGAAACCGTTTTCACGAGCCTACCCAGGCCTAATGGATCTTACTGGGGCTAACGAGAATCAAGAGTTAGAAAAAAACTGGAGCTTTGGCTGGAATAGGCCTGAGTGGGGAGGAGTGCGGTGGGCTTGAGCACAAAATGAGCACAATCGCGTGGGGTGAACCCCTCGGTTGAGACACCAGAATTAGCACATATGGTGGTTCAATGAATGATGTTTCTCACACTGCCGCTGTTGCTTCAGTCTGATCCCTGGCTCGGATGTCCCCTGCTGTTTCCCATCACGATCGTTACGACCAGAATTCCTACGTATTCCGCATTCCCCAGGGCTAATTTCCCCTGCCAACGTTTTAAGTGGAGCGCACCACTAGAAGTACTGGGTTATGCCGAACTGAATCAGTGAATTCGGGCTCGGTGAGAACAAATGGGCCACATCAACTCGCAGGAGCGTGTTGGACAGGAACGTGGGCACGATCCGTACCCCGGCCCCTATGTTTACGGCTCCCCGCCAGTCTCGAAGTTTCCCATCTTCGGTGAACGAATGAAACGTCCCGAAATCGGAGAACAG
>JAQBES010000058.1:0-3530 GCA_032123755.1 Nitrospirota bacterium | reverse complement strand
CCGAACTACAGAACAAGGCCACGCAGCTCCGGATTGAGAGTGTTCGTGCAACAAGCGAAGCAGGGAGCGGGCATCCGTCCAGCTGCTGTTCTGCCGCGGACATCGTCGCAGCCCTCTTCTTCGCAGTCATGCGATACGATCCCAAAAATCCGAAAGCGTACAATAGCGATCGGTTCGTGTTGTCGAAAGGCCATGCGGCGCCTCTGCTCTATGCGGCTTGGGCCGAAGCCGGTCTCTTTCCCAAGAGCGAACTTCTCAAGCTCCGAACGCTGACATCCGATCTCGAAGGCCACCCGACCCCTCGCTTGTCGTTTGTCGATATGGCAACGGGTTCGTTGGGGCAAGGCCTTCCAGTCGGCATTGGCATTGCTCTTAATGCGAAGTTCGTCGACAAACTGGATCACAGAACCTACGTCTTGATGGGCGATGGAGAATCTGTCGAGGGATCCGTATGGGAAGCGGCTGAAGTCGCGCGCCATCATGGTTTGGATAACCTTTGTGCCATTGTCGATGTCAATCGACTCGGTCAAAGTGATCCCACCATGCTGCAACACGACATGGAGGCATATCGTTCCCGGTGGGCCGGCTTTGGCTGGCAGGCATTGGTGGTCGACGGGCACGATCTTTCAGCGCTGCTCGACGCCTTCGATACTGCTGCCGGCACCAAAGGCAAACCGACGGTGCTTCTCGCCAAAACGTTGAAGGGCAAAGGCCTCTCCTTCATGGAGAACCATCCTGGCTGGCATGGTAAACCGGTCGCCAAAGGCGAGGAAACCCAGAAGGCGATCGATGAGTTGACCAAGCAGTTGAGAGCGAGCAGCACAGTCATTGCACTGAAGAAACCATCAACGCCGGCTCAGGGGCCCTCGCTTATCAGTCCTCTCCCACCGTCGCCCTACAAAGTCGGCGACGCTGTCGCTACGCGCGAAGCCTTCGGCCATGCACTTGAGGCACTGGGCGCGGTCAATCCGCTGGTCGTGGGACTGGATGCCGACGTAAAGAATTCGACCTATACCGATAAGTTCGGCAAGAAGTTCCCCCATCGATTCTTTGAAAATTTTATCGCGGAGCAAAACATGCTCGGGGCCGCAGCCGGGTTAGCTGCCTGCGGGAAAATTCCGTTCGTTGCCACATTTGCCGCGTTCTTCACACGGGCGTACGATTTCATCCGCATGGCTGCCATCAGCGGCTCGAACCTCAAACTCGTAGGCACGCACGTCGGCGTGAGCATCGGGGAAGACGGTCCCTCGCAAATGGGCTTGGAAGATATTGCGATGATGGCTGCACAGCCGGGCGTGACCGTGCTGTATCCGTCCGATGCGACCTGTACCTATCGGCTCGTCGAAATGGCTGCGACGCACAAAGGGATGGTCTACATTCGGGTCGGTCGCCCGAAGTCTCCGGTTCTGTACGGGCCCGATGAAACGTTCCACATCGGCGGATCGAAAGTCATTCGCCAAAGCGCGTCGGATGTCCTCACGATCGTCGCAGCCGGTGTCACGCTTTTCGAAGCCCTGAAGGCCTACGACACATTGAAAACGGCCGGCGTCTCCGTAAGGGTCGTCGACCTTTATAGCATTGTCCCCATCGATCGCACCACGTTGTTGGACAGCGCCAGGGCCACGCAGGGGCGCATCCTCACCGTTGAAGATCATTATGCGCACGGTGGCCTCGGGGATGCTGTGCTCAGTGCGGTCGGTCCCGAAGGCATCAAGGTGCATAAGCTTGCCGTTCGCACGATCCCGCACAGCGGGAAGCCGGACGAACTCATCGACCATTTTGGCATCGGAGCACGATCGATTGTCGAAGCAGCCAAACAAATCACGAAATAATAAGTCCCCCGCACCGTCCTTTCTGATGAGTTGGACGGCATTCCTCTCTTGAACATTCTGTCAGGACCGGTTCGGCACGCAGGCTTCAGGAAGTGACCACAGCCCACTACTGAAAAGGCGACCCGGCCGGATAGTTTCATATCGATAAGGAACGAACAGTCAAGGGATCAACTATCCAGGCAATCGATTGACGGAAGCCCATGAGAAAGCTAAGGATCTGGTGCTCGACCGCGCCGATCGACGGCTCGCTTTCACTGCTCATCGACCTCACACCCCGCAATGGAATCAAGGATCCAAACGGAATTTATCTGACATTGCGGATGACCAGGCAAGATATGGATAACGTATGAGGGTATGGGGCAGGCCGTAATCTGGTTGGGTGATTTCTTCCGGTTCTATAACGAGGAACGGCGTTTCAAAGTCCTCGCGTATCGAACACTGGCGGAAGTATACAAGGCTGCGTAAACGGATGGAAAACGCAGCCTACAGGGAGTGAGAGACCTCACGTAAATTTCAGTTTTTTGTGTCTTGACAATGGGGTGCATCGTAAGCGATTGTAAAGTCACCGTTCAGGAGGGAAAGGTATGCGCGTGACGCATCGCCTTCTTCATTGGTCGGCCACGTCTGGTGACAGGCTAGTCATGATTTCGAGCAAGTATTAAGATCGGCAAACACGAGCAATTCGAGTTGGTATCGCGGTTGAGTCCCATGAGGTAAGACATCGTCGAGAGACGATAATCATCATCGGAAAAGGAGGTGCGAATGACGATGAGGAAGGTCGGGATGTCGGTCGTGTTGATGGTGTCTCTCCTGATTATTTCAGGAGGAATGGCTTACTCTGAAGACCCAGTGCCATTGGCTCCAGTTCCAGCAGACTATGCCAACAAACATATGCCGGCAGGAGGATGGACGGATGCTAACGCCATCGCGGAGGGAGCGAAGATTTTCACCGGCGAGGCCAATCCATTAGTCAACTGTGCCAGCTGCCACGGCAAGGATGGTCAACCGGTGAAAAAGGGCGCGCGGGATCTTCGTGACCAGAAAAACACCAGCCGGTTCTCGGACAGCTTCTGGTTCTGGCGCGTGTCGGAAGGGGTTCCCAAGACGAAGATGAAGGCTTGGAATAAGTTTCTGTCGGAGGAGCAGATCTGGCAGGTGATGGCGTACGAACACCAGTTCTCGCACGGGAACAAACCAGCCGAGCACACGGATTACAAACCCTAAATAGGAGGTAAATCCGAATGCCCGATGAGGGCTCAAATCATTCGGTACGTATCAAGCAGCTGATAGAGGAAACTGTCAGAGCAATCCACAATAAAGGAGACTGCGATGTCTATTAGTATTTCGCGCAACGTGCGTAATGCCGGATTGATCGGCGCAATTGTCATGGCTCCGTGTCTGGCCCTCACGCCAGGAGTGGTGTCAGCGGAGACCATCAAAGCCCAAGTGACCCATGCACCCAATGTTCCCCCTCCTATCACACGAAAGCAGGCCGCCACGGTTACGGTAGACCTGGAAGCGACCGAGTTCGTCGGTAATCTTAGCGACGATAACACCTATAAGTTCTGGGGTTTTAATGGAACCGTACCAGGGCCCATGATCCGAGTGATGGTGGGGGATACGGTTGAGGTTACATTGAAGAACAGGAAGGACAGCAAGGAGAGTCACAATATTGACTTTCATGCGGTCACTGGACCA
>JAQBES010000057.1:0-19529 GCA_032123755.1 Nitrospirota bacterium | reverse complement strand
GCCGAGACGCGCCTTGTCCCAAGCAAGGCCGCAGCTCCTCGGCTGACCCTCGTTTCACGTTTCACGCCTCACGTTTTACGGTTCCTGGGAGCGATGAGAGAACGCCGCTGGCAGGCTTTTCCAACACCCTGCTAAGAAACGATGTGGCCCACAAGATCGTACATAGCCGCATCGGTGATCTCGACCTTGACGAGCTCTCCCGCTGTGGCTGCCCCATCATTGATATACACGACGCCGTCGATCTCCGGAGCCAGCCCTTCATGGCGTCCCTCAAGCAGTAACTCCGTCTCTTCGGAGACCCCTTCGACCAAGACCTCCATCACGGAGCCGATACGGGCCTGGCCTCGTGCCGCTGCAATTCCTTCTTGGACCGCCAAGATGTCATTCCTTCGCTCGTCCATAACCGATCGCTCGACCTTGTCGTCAAGTCCGACGGCCGGCGTGTCCTCCTCGTCCGAATACAAAAACACCGCCACCCGATCGAACTCGGCCTCTTCCACATAACTTCTCAGTTCGCCGAACGCCTGTTCCGTTTCTCCTGGAAACCCCACGATGAAGGCCGTGCGAAACGTGACACCAGGAATGCGTGTCCGGATCCGATCGACGAGGGAGGTGAGGGCAGTCCGATCACCTAGCCGGTGCATTCGCAGGAGCATCCGATTGTTGATGTGTTGCAGAGGCATGTCGATATACTTGGTAATCTTTTCTTCTCCTGCGTAGAGATCCAACAAGTCGTCCGATACCTGTTGCGGATAGAGATAGAACGGCCTGATCCAGCGCAAGTCCTTCACCTTCACCAGCTCACGGAGCAGCGTGACGAGGCCTTGGCGCGCACCAAGATCGACGCCATAATTCACCGTATCCTGAGAAATGAGGTTGATTTCCTTCACGCCTTCAGCTGCGAGGCGCGTGGCTTCGGCGACGATGGATTCCACCGTGCGGCTTCGTTGCTTGCCCCGCATCAGGGGGATTGCGCAGAAGGCACAATTACGGTTACAGCCTTCAGCGATTTTCACATACGCACTATGGGCCTTCCCGAGACGGAGGCGTGGCGCATCTGCGTCGTACAGATAGGGAGGCTCGCTGATCCAGAGCCGTTGTTGGCGTTTCTTTGGTGCCAACAGATCCCGGCAAATCTCCGCGATCTTCCCGAACTCACCGGTTCCAACCACACCGTCGAGTTCCGGCAATTGCTTGAGGAGGTCTCCTTGATATCGTTGCGCCAGACAGCCTGCGGCAATCAACACACGACAAGACCCTGTCTCTTTCAGCTTGCCGTGCGCAATAATCGTATCAATCGACTCCTGCTTGGCTTCTTCGATGAAACCGCAGGTATTGATGATGACCACTTCGGCTTTCTTCGGATCATCGGTCAAGGCAAACCCGTCCGCCACCAACATGCCCAACATGACTTCGGAATCGACCTGGTTTTTCGAACAACCTAGGTTGACGAAGCCGATGGTTGTCTTCTTGTTGCTCGGGCGAGACGGGGTAATCAATTGCGTGGGCATGGGAAGCAGTCTACGGGACGGCTCAAAAGCCTGTCAATCAACAGCCCCTTGGAGGTCGCGGGCCGATTCCCTTACAGTGGAGGCATGATCCGTACTGTTCAAGGCGTCAAAACCACCACTTCCCTGTTCAATTTATCGAAGAGACCGGCGTCGTCATCGATGGTATCGGTCTCGGCGAACTCGGAGTGTCCGGGTCCATGCCGTCATTCCGCGGGGACCCTTGGAATATTCTCATTCTCTCTATGCCCTTAGAGGGCGAGGAGGGTTGCTCCCTGACTGCGCGCATCGAACGACCACTGCTTTA
Source organism: Nitrospirota bacterium (assembly GCA_032123755.1). Lineage (GTDB taxonomy): Bacteria > Nitrospirota > Nitrospiria > Nitrospirales > Nitrospiraceae > Palsa-1315. The sequence continues at coordinate 17,714 of JAQBES010000057.1, read as the reverse complement.
TCGTGGGGGCTCTGCAAGCAAAGGGATTCAATGGGGATGTGCCTTGCCTCCTCTCACCTCTTATGGCATCATGCCCCCCTCTTGGAGACACGCATGGAGCATTTGCTCGAATACGTCGGTTCCGTGCATATCTATCTTGGACCGTATCGCGGGAATCCGATTGCCTTGTATTTGAAGCGGGCAGAGACCGGGTGTCAGATCGGTCCGAAGGCCTATCCGTGGAATGACGTCGTGGGCAGTGGTGAGACGCCGAACAAGGCGGCCGCGGATTTCGAAGAGAAATGGAAAACGAAGGGCCTCTCGGCTGATATGTACTCTGGTCCCTCGTGGGAAGGGGGCATCAAGCCGGAAAAACCTGCTCCCCCCAAGCCGCCCGCGGCTCCTAAACCAGCGGTATCCACTGCTGCATCAGCACCAGCGGACCAGTCTGTCGTGCCTGCAGCCCCTCCGCTTGAAACCACACCTGCTCCTGCTCAAGCACTGGCGGTTCAGCCTGCAGACGAATCAAGCTAATCCTCTTTGAGAATTGAGTCATTGAGTGATTGAGTGATTTGTTCATTGGTCCATTGAAAAATGGCGCAATGATTCAATCTGCAATGGATCAATGTCCGCCGCTCTGGGTCGTCAGTTTGCTGTGCTTCAGGCCGTATCCTAGGTAGACCACAATACCGATCGCGCTCCAGATGACGAATCGGATCCAGGTCACCCAGGGGAGAAAGCTCATTAAGCCGAGGCAGGCCAGCATGCCCAGAATGGGGACGACCGGCATGAACGGAAGGCGGAATGGGCGGGGCTGGTTGGGTTTTGTGTAGCGCAGGATCACGACACCGATACAGACCAGGACAAAGGCAAAGAGAGTGCCGATATTCGTCATGTCCGCTGCGTCGCCGATGGGGATGAGGGCAGCGAGCGTGGCCACGCAGATGCCGGTTAGAATGGTGGCATAGTGAGGCGTGCCATAGCGCGGATGCACGGTTGAAAGCCAGGGACTCAACAGGTGGTCGCGTGACATGGCAAAGAATACCCGAATCTGGCCCAGCATCATCACGACGAGCACGCTGGTAATTCCGGCCACGGCCCCGATCCCCACAATCGCTGCTCCCCACTTGAAGCCCACCATATTCAGCGCTTCGGCGACTGGCGCGTAGATGTCGATCTGTGAGGAGGGGATCAAGCCGGTCAGAACGGCGGCCACGGCAATGTAGAGGACGGTGCAGATGCTGAGCGAGGCGATGATCGCGACCGGCAGATCCCGCTGCGGGTTCTTGGCTTCCTCGGCGGTTGTCGAGATGGCGTCGAATCCGATATAGGCGAAAAACACGATCGCCGCTGCGGCACCGACGCCGGCGAAACCCTGCGGCATGAAGGGCGTCCAGTTGTCGCTATTCACGGCCGGCGTTCCTACGGCAATGAAGAACAGGATGACCGCGAGCTTCACGCCCACAATAATGCCGGTGGCGCGGGCGCTTTCTTTGATCCCAATGACGAGGATGATGGTGACGAGTAACACGATAATGGCGGCGGGGAAGTTTGCTACGCCCCCGTCAGGCCCTCCGGGGGGATGCGTAGCCCAGTGCGGCAATTCGATCCCGGCCAATCTGAGCAGATTATTAAAATAGCCGGACCATCCGATGGCGACGGCGACACAGGCCACGCCGTATTCGAGAATCAAGTTCCAGCCAGTGATCCAGGCCAGAAATTCTCCCAACGTGGCATATGAGTAGGTATAGGCAGAGCCGGCCGCGGGAATCATAGTGGAAAATTCTGCGTAGCAGAGTGCCGCGAGGGCGCAGGTCAGGCCGGAGAGCACGAAGGATAGAATGATTCCAGGCCCTGCCCCGGGCCGGTGAGCATCGCCGACGATGGCGGTGCCGATTAGGACGAAGATACCGGTGCCGATGATCGCGCCGATGCCGAGCGCCGTCAGATCCCAGGCCGTAAGAGTCTTTTTCAAACGATGATCGGGATGATCTGCGTCCGCGAGAATTTGTTCAATGGACTTGGTCCGGAAGAGTCGACGGATCACCGGACCTCCTCTGGACGCGGGGATGGCGAAGGCGCGGGAGGGTCAACGAGTTGCGGCTCCATTATGAGGTCAAGTATAGCAGGCCTTCTCCCTAGGAAAGTCGGGCGAGACTGGCGAGACGGATTGATCTGGTTTATCCGGCTTGTTTTGTTCATCTGGTCAGTCTTGTTCAACCAAACAAACCAGATAGACTAAATAAACAAGAAAGACCAGCCGGTTCTCGTAGTTCACGCGCCACGGCCTGTAGCGCGTGAGGCGCGTAAAAAGGCCTCGAACAGTCGCCGGTGGAAGGGGTGCCGGTCGAAGAGAAATTCTGGGTGCCACTGGATGCCGAGAAAGAAGCGGTGGGTTGGAGATTCGATCGCCTCCACGATACCATCGGGGGCCAGGGCGCTGGCGATCAACGACGGCGCGACGACGTTGACCGATTGATGGTGCGAGCTATTCACCGCCATCGATACCGATCGTACGATGCGACGGAGTAGGCTGCCGGGTGTGACGGTGACGGTGTGACTCAGATTCGTCGCAGGGGTCCGTTGCCGATGTTGGAGCGGTTTCGAGATTTGGGATGAAATATCCTGGAACAGACTGCCGCCGCAGGCGACATTCATGGTCTGCATGCCTCCGCAGATGCCGAGCAGCGGGATATCAGCTTGTCTCGCCAGGTGGACGATGTCCAACTCAAAACTCGCGCGACGTTCGCTCACGATTCCGAACGGATAGCGCTGACGTTCACCATATAATGATGGTGGAAGGTCCGGTCCGCTTCCGGTGAGGAGAAGTCCGTCAAGCTGCTGCAGAAGACGCCGTCTCGTGGTCCGGTCGGCGAGGAGTGGAAGGACCAGCGGGATGCCGCCAAGTTCTTCGATGGCACGAATGTAGCGTGCGCGCAAAAAGTAGGTGGGCTCGCTCCCACCCCATTCCTTCCGATCACCGGCGTTGAAGTCTGGTGTGACGCCGATGATCGGTTTCATCGGCTATTGGATGGGTTCCTGAGCAGAGTCTGGCGCCGGTGCATCAGTCGAATCAGCGACCCCCAGGAAGCGGATGGGCCGATTCCCCTGGAGATGATCCGGGGTAAGGATGTAGGTGCCATAGAGACTAGTGTCCCAGATGCTCTTGGCTGCTTGTTCATTCCCGCCGGAAAACGCATAGGCGAGTCCCCCGACAATGCCTCCACTTATGGCAAATACCGCTTTCAGAGGAAAATACAACAGGGTGGAGAAGCCGGCAGCGACCTGCATGCTCGCGCTTGACGAGTCTCCGCCCTCGATGCTTTCGCTCGACGCCGGGGCCGCGCTTTCTTGACTCCACGCCGATGGCACTATTGCCACGGTGCACAGGGCCAGGAGCAGGGAGATCGCCACCAGTTTAAAGCTGGAAGCCACACAGGGGCGATTAGATGAAGATGAGTATGTGTTCACAGATAATCCTCCTTTTTCGACAGAGCGAGCTGAGCGGCAGTGGTTGACTCCAGGGTACCCACCGACGACTCATTGGTAGTGGAGTTATAACAAATTCAGCTCTCGTTGCAAATCCCCTGCCGATTCAGGTGGAGTGCCTTTTATGGAGCGGTAACGTTTTTCAGTACAAGGTCCAGTTCAGATGCAATGTATGACGTGATGAAGTTCCTCCGCTTGATGACGGTGTCTCTGACTTCAGCGATCCATGTGTCATCTGCGAGACATTGGTTCTCTTGAGCGATGCCGGATTGCAATGCCAGGTCCAGCTTGCACCAACAGACTGCTTGGATCAACAGCTCATGGGCTCGTTCCTGATGAGATGGATGATTTTCATCTGAGAGATCGATCAGGGACTGGGCCAACCAACGGGAGAAATCAATGTCGGTGCTGAGCGTATCAATCTGGCTCTGAGTGATAGCGACGGCGACCTGGATCCCTCCCTTCCAACTCCGTTTCTTGACGTTGAATACACAGGAAGAGGTGAAGGGTTTCCCCTGCACTGGCTGTGGTCCGACAAACAGGGTCACGCGGAATAGGAGAGGCTCTGGTGCATGCTCGACTGCCATGGCGCGTATTGTAACATGATCACCGATCTCAACAGCTGTCTCATTGACGGCTCGGTAGCGCGACGATAAGATGCCATCCATGATGACAACGGCCGTACAGCACCGTGTCAGCGAGATTCAGCAGGCCCTGCGTGATGCCGAGGTCGACGGCTGGCTCTTCTATGATTTCCGCGGGAGCGACCCCCTCGCCTATCGTATACTCCAGCTCGATCCTACGCTCCATGTGACGAGGCGATGGTACTACTGGATTCCGGCGCAGGGGGTTCCCGTCAAGCTTCTGCATCGCATCGAGCCGCACGTGCTGGATGCATTGCCGGGACAGGCCGATTGCTATGTGTCGTGGGAGCAGCAACGGCAGATTCTCGCGCGCCTGTTAGCCGGCGGCCTCCGTGTGGCCATGCAGTATTCCCCGCTGAACGCGGTTCCCTACGTGTCGCGCGTAGATGCCGGTACGATCGAGTTGATCAGAAGTTACGACGTCGAGGTGGTGAGTTCAGCGGATTTGATTCAGACGTTTGAAGCGCGCTGGACGGACCATCAACTCGAATCCCATCAGTTTGCCGCCGCAGCGTTACGGCGCATCGTTGATCAGACATTTAGTGATGTGCATGACGCAGTGGCACAAGGCCGCGGTCTCACTGAATATGGGGTGCAGCAGTTTATTTTGGCTCGTATACGCGAGGCCGGGATGGTCACGTCGAGTGCACCGATCGCCGCCGTCAATGCCCACAGCGCTGATCCCCATTATGGGCCGACAGAGACGGGGTCTGCCGCGGTTACCCGCGATGCGCTGCTCTTGATCGATCTCTGGGCCAAACGAGCGGAGGCCGATTCGGTCTATGCCGATATCACCTGGACCGGCTATGTCGGTCAGACCGTGCCGGTGAAACACCGTGAAATTTTCGATTTGGTCCGGCAGGGACGGGACACGGCCTTGACCTTCGTCCGGACAGAAATAGCTGCCGGACATCGTCCATTCGGTTGGGAAGTGGACGCCGCTTGTCGGCAGGTCATCCAACGTGGTGGCTATGGCGATCAGTTCATTCATCGCACGGGCCATTCGATCGGCGAAGAAGTTCATGGAAACGGAGCCAACATTGATGGTTTGGAGACGCAGGACACCCGTCGTCTGATGCCGAGAACTTGCTTTTCTATTGAGCCAGGGATCTACTTGCCAGGCGAGTTTGGAATCAGGAGTGAATTGGACGTGTACCTGGCCGAGCGCGAGGCGATGGTGTTCGGTTTGCCGCTGCAGGGCGAGATCGTTCCGCTCTTCTAGCCCTCTGTCCCTTCCTTGACAGTGCCTCCTAGCGCCCTATAGAGTTGATACGATTCTCAAACAGGCAGGGCAGACGATTTACCGGAACTAGGGAAAAGGAACCACGCTATGTTTGGTAGCATGGGGATCTCGGAACTCATCATTATCCTCGTCATTGTCCTGATCATTTTCGGGGCGGGAAAGCTCCCGCAAATCGGTGAGGGAGTCGGCAAAGCGCTCAGAGGGTTTAAAAAAGAAGTCAACGATATTCCCCCGCCGGTTGCTGCACCGCCCGAAGCGAATCAACCGGCACCCGCGCAGGTCCAATCGACGATCCAGGCTGCATCGGCACCAGCGATGACGTCGGGACAGGCTTCCGCCGCACCGAAACCCACGGCACCCTATACGCCTGGGCCAGAAATGACTCCCGGGACCACCGCCGCCCTGAGGTACAACATGGCGGCTCTGCCACAGCCGGCTCGGCCATTGAACTCCACGGCAGCCCAGTCAGTCTCAGCCCAATCGACGGGGCAGAGCCAGCAGCCTCCCACGATGGAAGAACGCGCGGCTGCTCCCACGCCGATGATGCGGGCGCAGTACCCGCCTCTTCCCGCGGGCACCCAGGCAAAACCAGTAGCCAAACGCCCGTCGGCCATTGTTAACAAGGATGCCGTGGCCCGCGTACAGGCGCAGCAGGCGGCGATGAAGGCGAACGCCGCGCAGCCGGCCGGCATATCCCCAAGGGATATGCAGAGTTTGGGAGAAGGACTTGGCGATGTGGTGCGGACGTTCAAGCAGGCCGTTGCCGATGTCAGAGATTCGGTCGATCCTGAGATGAGGACCATCCAAGCCGAGATGGATTCTGCTCAGAAGGAATTCCAGCAATCCATCGATGCGGCCAAAGAATTGCCTGCCTTGCACGAAGAGCCTCCTAAACAAGCGTGAACCGTGGTGCAGTCTTCATCCGCCTGCCCGATATCTGGACCCTGCTCCGTCGTACGTCCTCTCGCACCATAGGGTACTCAGTCATCCTGGCAGTTTTCGGTCTTGCCGGTTGTGTCCAGAATTCTCCATCTTCATCGAGGGAGCGCACGGTCGCGCTATTGCTGGAGTTGCTTCACGATGAGGGGCCCGAGGTGCGGCGGACGGCTGCAGAATCTCTGGGCAAGATCGGCGACCCACGAGCCGTGGACTCCATGCTTCCCCTTCTACAGGACCCAGCAGCAATTGTCCGCGAAGCGTCGGTGCTGGCCTTGGGGCGCTTGAAACCCACAGCCACCGAGGGAGTGGTTGGCCTGTTGACGCAGGCGCTGGAGGACCCTGTCGAATCGGTTCGGCAGGCGGCGGTTATGGCGATCGGCGACATCGAACCAGGTTCTCAATTGCTGCCGCCAGTCGTAGGGTTGCTACGATCATCGGATGTGGCGATTAGGAGAGCGGCGGTGCGGGCATTGCTGCAAGTCGACTCGCCCCAATCGATTTCTGCTCTCGTCGCAGCAGGACGTGACTCCGATGCGGAGGTTCGTCAGGGCATTGTGGCGGCGGTAGGGGAGTGGGATGGGGCGGCGGTCTCCCCTTGGCTCAGAGAACGTTTAGCCCAAGATCTCTCGCCTGGGGTGCGAGCAGAAGCAGCCTATCGGCTGGGGATGCTCAGTGATCTTGATACGAGGGCCGCGCTTGCAACGGCGGGTGCGAAGGATGCTGATAGTGGGGTGCGGCGCTGGGCAAAACGGGGAACTTAGGTCGCTAGGCGGGAACGATTCAATGCATCGACGAGTTCAACAAGCTCTTTGCGGGCTTTTTCGTCAATGTCGGTAAATTGGACACCCATTCCAGGAAACAGCAGATGCCGTTCAGGCTTGTTGCGGGTCCAGGCGACCTTCGCTTTGGTCTTGTGTTTTTCCCAAGGACGATCGGGCAGGGCAAACTCGACGGATAGCTCGGTCCCGGGAGCCAGCGGGGCGCTGCTTTCGATGAACAACCCGCCTGCACCGATGCCTCCGGTTAAGCTGTCGAATTGTTTGCCTTCCGGGGTCGTGTAGCGAACCTTCACGGCGAGCGGGGCTCTCGGATGAGAGCGCGCATGAGCAAATCTCGCGTCATCGTCGCCGGCAAGAATCTGTTCAATGACCGCTGCCCAAGACAGGGCGCCGAGCTGTTCTCCCGTGGCGCCATGAAGCGTGACCACTTCCTGGTCGGCATTCATCTCAAGGACTTTGTCCTCATGCCCTTCCGTCATGATCACAGGAAATTTCATGGTCAGGTCCTTGTATTGAACGCGGGACGATTCGGTGGCAGAGGGATAGCCACTAGACCGACTGTTCAACGGTCTGGAGGGTTTTCACCAGTTCCAGCACGCGGTTACGGATATCGGGGTTAATCTCCGTAAAGCGCACCCCCATACCAGGGCTAAACGTATATTGGTCTGCTTTAGGGCACACCCACGCGACGAGACCTTTCGCCGGCAACCATTCTGGCGGCTCCTCCGGTAGGGAAAATTCAAGCGCAAGCTTGGTGCCGGCCGGTAAAGGACTCAGGCTTTCAATAAAGAGCCCGCCTCCGCCGATGCCGCCTGCACGGCTTTCAAACTGTCGACCTTCCGGGGTTGTGTATTTGACACGGAAGGTGAGTGTCACGCGTGGCTCATTCCTGGTTTCTCGGCTCGCCAGGGGCTTACGATAGGCCAGAATCTGGTCGATGACGAAGTCCCAGGACAGGGTGCCCATGGGTTCGCCGTTGATCCCCATAAGGGTGATCAACTCACGGGTTGCGTCAAGATCAAGGGCTTTCCCTTTGTGGCGAAGGCTTGAAGACACGGGATATTTCACAGGTCCTCCACGTTCAATCCCTCACGCAAGTATAGCGCAGCATTTCATCTTGTCGAGGGAAAGCGTAGAGGCATGAGCGTCGCCACAAGTCAGAGGGAGGAAGAAGGAGCAGAGAGCTGTAAGTATTTGAGAAGGGAAGTGGTGAAGGAGCTACCAGGCCAGGGTGATCCTGGCCTGGAAGATTCTGAATAGACATTCTGTGTGGCGCGCGAAAAAAGCTATAGTTATAACGACTTAGGCTGTCTTCACATCCTTGTCTTGTTCGAAGATTCGGATGGGAGGGTGCTTGCCGAGGATGGCATCCTCGGTGAGCAGGACTTCTTTAATCTGCTTCTGGGAGGGAGCATCATACATCACATCCAGCATCACGTCTTCGAGGATGGCACGCAATCCTCGCGCGCCGGTTTTCTGGAGAAACGCTTTCCGTGCGATCGCCCCGAGCGCGCCTTCCGTGAACTTGAGCTTCACCTTCTCAAAGGAGAGCAATTTCTCGTACTGTTTCGTGAGCGCGTTTCTCGGCTCGGTCAAGATTCGAATGAGGGCGCGCTCATCCAGCTCATCCAACGTGGCTACGACTGGCAGCCGACCGACGAATTCCGGAATCAAGCCATATTTAAGGAAGTCTTCAGGCTGAACTTTCGCGAACAGTTCGCCAAGTCGAATCTCGCTCCGTCCGCGAACTTCGGCTCCGAATCCCATCGCCTTCCGATTCAGGCGTTGCTCGATAATTTGTTCGAGCCCGACGAACGCTCCACCGCAGATGAACAGGATGTTACTCGTATTGACCTGAATAAACTCTTGGTGCGGATGCTTGCGCCCGCCTTGAGGCGGCACGTTGGCGACGGTTCCCTCGATGAGCTTGAGCAGCGCCTGTTGCACCCCTTCGCCCGAGACGTCGCGGGTGATAGACGGGCTGTCGCTTTTGCGGCTGATCTTGTCGATTTCATCGATGTAGACAATGCCCCGCTCGGCTCGTTCGACATCGTAGTCTGCTGCTTGCAGGAGTTTGAGGATGATGTTTTCCACGTCTTCGCCGACGTACCCCGCTTCTGTGAGCGTCGTGGCATCGGCCAGCGTGAAGGGGACGTCCAAGAACTTCGCGAGGGTCTGGGCCAACAACGTTTTCCCGGTACCTGTGGGCCCCAGCATGAGGATGTTGCCCTTCTGGAGTTGCACGTCGTCAACGTCTTTGTCCTTGGCCGAGATTCGCTTGTAGTGGTTATGAACGGCCACTGAGAGAATTTTCTTGGCCCGCTCCTGTCCTACGATGTATTGATCCAAGTGGTGTTTAATTTCCACCGGCTTTTTGAGTTTCGACGAAATCTCTTCTTTGGCTTCTTCCCAATCCTCGGCAATGATGTCGTTACAGAGGTTGACGCATTCGTCGCAGATGTAGACGGTGGGCCCGGCAATCAATTTGCGGACTTCGTCGCGGCTCTTTCCACAGAATGAGCAGCGGAGATGTCGATCCATCTTATCCGGCTTCGCCATGCGTCCTCCCCTGTTACTTGTCCTTGGCTGCGTCTTTCCCTGCGTCGCCACTGACGGCCTTGAGGAGCTTCGGTGGCCGTGTGATGACTTCGTCGATGAGACCGTATCGCTTGGCTTCTTCTGCCGACATGAAGTAGTCTCGTTCGGTGTCCTGGGATATCTTCTCCAGAGGTTGGCCGGTATGTTTGGCCATGATCTCATTGAGGCGTTCGCGGATTTTCAAGATCTCTCTGGCATGGATGTCGATTTCAGTGGCTTGCCCCTGAAACCCGCCCATGGGCTGATGAATCATGACCCTCGCATTCGGCAGGGCGAACCGCTTGCCTTTGGTTCCAGCGGTGAGCAGAAAGGCTCCCATGCTGGCCGCTTGGCCGAGGCAGATGGTGTTGATCGGGGGTTTCACATACTGCATGGTGTCATAAATGCCCAATCCAGCGGTGACGCTTCCCCCGGGGGTGTTGACGTAGAGATTGATGTCCTTTTCAGGGTCTTCTGCTTCGAGGAACAAGAGCTGGGCAATAACCAGGTTGGCAAAGACGTCGTCGATCGGCGCGCCGAGGAAGATGATCCGGTCTTTCAGGAGCCGAGAGTAAATGTCGTAAGCGCGTTCGCCTCGGTTAGTCGTTTCGATAACAATGGGAACTAGCATGCACGTCGTTCCTTTCCACTTACAGCCTGTTGAAGCCGCGGTGCCAGGCCGGCCCTGTACCGTTCGGCGCTATCCCTGAATCACCGCATTGCGGTAAACGAAATCCAACGCTTTATCCGCCAAAATCCTGGTGCGCAAGTCATCAATGGACTCTTGTCCTCCGGCTTTGATCATCTTGACAAGATCGGCAGCCGGCATTTTGAGTTCCGATGCCAGCCGCATGATTTCGGCGTTGAAATCGTCCTGCGTGACCGTCAGCCCTTCTTTCCCGGCGATCTCCTCTAATAGGAGACTGACCTTCACGCGGCGTGCCGCTTCGTCCCGATGCTCCTGGCGAAGGCTTGCGACATCCTCCGTGCCAGACGCTTCCTGGGCGCCACCCTTCCGCTGTTGCTGCTGCATGTGCTGGCGGATGATGGCCTCCAGCTCACGCTCAACCAGGGTTTCTGGGAGATCGAAGTGGTGGGTCTCCACGAGCCGTTTGATGATCGTATCCTTATAGGTGTCTTCTATTTCTCGTTTCAGCGCCTGTTCCATCCCGTCACGCAGTCTGTCTTTGATTTCCTGAAGCGAGGTGTAGGGACCACAGTCTTTGGCAAATTCATCGTCCAGGGCCGGCAGCTTCTTTTCCTTGACGGATTTGACCGTCAGCGTAAATACGACCGTCTTGCCGGCAACGCGAGGATCGGGATGGCTGGCTGGGTAAGGCTGGGATATTTCGAGCACGTCGCCCTCTTTTTTCCCCTCGACATGCGAATCGATTTCCAAGCCCAAGACGGACGCATGTGATCCGACCTTGTGGAGTTGGCCTTCTTTTTTCGTTCCTTCCAGCGGTGCGCCATCGAGAGTGCCGTGCACGTCCAGCACGATATAGTCCCCGTCCACGATGGTATGGCCGGCCGGTGCGGCTTCCAGGCGCGCCTGTTGTTCGCGCAAGACCTCAAGTCCTCGGTCGAGCTGTTCGTCGGTGACGGTGCGTTTGTCGGGCTTGAGCGAGATCGGGCTCGGCGCTTTATAGTCCCGCAATTCGATGTTCGGCTTGATCTCGACTGTCGCGGTGAAGGTAAAGGGTTCGTCCTTCTTAATCTTGACCCGGTCCAGCGGGGGAATTTCGACAACGACCGGCACAATCCCCGCTTGGCGGATGGCCTTGTCGTAAAAGTCCGGCACGAGGCTCCGGATCACGTCCTCTTCCACGGTTTTGGCATAGCGTTTTTCCAGCAAGGCCAAGGGTGCCTTGCCGGGGCGAAATCCTGGAATGTTAACCTGGCGGTTCAGCTCGACGTAGGCTCGGGCAAGCCGTTGAGTGACCTCATCGGCCGGCACCTCAATCTTGAGGGCGCGTTTCATTGGTCCTAGTTCAGTGACTTCCATTTTCATGACTGGTGCGAACCCTTTTCTTTGTACGAAGCCGTGCGCGGGCTGCCGAGCCATCGCCGGCCGCCCGGTCTTGGTCTGGTGCGAGAGGGGGGACTTGAACCCCCACGGTTACCCACGAGATCCTAAGTCTCGCGCGTCTGCCAGTTCCGCCACTCTCGCATGGTGGGGTCTGTAGGAGCCGACTCCAGCACGATGAGCAAACAACTGAAAATACATGTTCCTGCTGGTATTTTGTACCGTTGGATGTATCCCACTGTCAACCCATACTCTTGCGGGGATGGAAGTGTGTTCACTTGCGTGCCCAGAGGAGGGTTAGCATCCATTTCTAACCCGGATTACTCATGAATGCCGTCGCGAGATCGCTTGGAAGCCAGGCGAAGGGCACGAGGCGAGAGGGAAGACATTCCTTCTGGTCACCCCTAGCCTCTGGCCCCGCGCCCAACCATCGGCGGTTGCAGTAGAAGCCTTCGTGAATGATACGGGCTAAGGAGTCTTTTCCAATCCGGAAATGAGTCTGAACGACGGTCGGCGAATCTGAGTCTCTGAACCCTGTTCTGCCTCGGTCGGGTTAATCCATGCACGTGCGGCCGTGCCGGTTTCGTTCATGCCTGCTTCCTGTTGGCCGCCGCGATGGTCTGGAACAGCGTGCTTCTCGCGTGGTTCAAGGCCAAGGCCGCCTCATGGTCGCTCATCCTGACTGCCTGGGCATCCAGTTGCTCCACGGTGATCCCAACCTTGAGATACTGCCGGGCCTCGGGTAGGGATTTCAACTGCTCATACGGCGTCTTCATGTCTCTGTAGTGATAGCGTTTGCGCTCCTTTCCCTTGGCGTCCGTGACCGTTTCCGGGAAGAAGCACGGGCGGTGGAAGTTGACATAGGGGTTCAGGAAGTCCGCACAGAACGCGTTGACCTGTTCAGCGAACTGTTGCGGGATGTGCGCATATCCCAAGTGCTTCCGCACCACCGCACCGTTCTTGGACTCTGCCAAGGCATTATCGTTGGAATGCCGGGGACGGGATTTGGTGAACTCGATGCGCAGCTTCTCCAACAACATGGCCACCTGGTAATTGATGTACTCCGAGCCATTGTCCGCATGAAATCCCAGGATCACAAATGGAAACCCCTCCAACAGCTGCCGGATGACCGGCAGCAGATACGCTTCGCTGATCTTCTCGCAGGTGGCGACGAGTTGGAACTGGGTCACGCTATCCACCGCATTGATGTGATAGACCCCCTTCACGCCATCCTGATCGCCTTGATGCACACTGTCGATGCGGATAAAGCCCGGCCTCCCATTCGGCTGGGGCGCGCGGCGCTGGCCGATCGGGATGCCCGTGGGCCGCGTCTTGGTCCAGTGCCGCCGCGTACGCTGGTACGAGGTCCCGCCCCGCAGGTTGTACAGGTGGGAGACCGAAATCTCCGCCAGCCGCTCGAAGCGCGCATCCCCGAACACACGGCAGGCCCGTTCCATCAGCTTTTTGGTGGCGGGGCCCGACACGGTACCATGCAACGCATCCATCTCGGCCAGCAGGGCCACGTCCGTGGCGGTGAAGCGGCGGGGGAATGCGTGCCGGGGTGCGCGGTGCCGGGGCGAGAGCGTCCCGTCCTGGTGGTACTGTCGCACCAGCCGGGTGAGCTGCTGGCGTGAGAGCCCGGTCATGTGCGCCAGATAGCGGAGCACCACGCCTTTGTCGGCCCGCCCGTGGCGGGCATATCCCACTCGCGTGAGTACCCGCGCGATAAACCGATGTCGTTCTGCCTTGGGGACTCGGAAGGCCCCCTCCGTGGTCCCGCCCAGAAAGGCCCTGACCTGCGCCAAGGTCTGTAGTCGTGCTTCTTCCATGTTGATCACCATGCCTCGCATCATGACCGAGTCAGCACGGCAGCCGCTCAGACGCATTTCTCGTTGGAAATACGACCCGGCTTCAGACTCATCTTGTATTGGAAGAGGCTAAGGTAGCCCCAGCCTTCATTGACGGGTATAATCAGGCAGCATACGTAATTTACGCCAGCATACAGGTTAGGAGGTGCACGATGCGCGTGGCGCTACTGCTCCCAACTCTGGCTTTCAGTTTTGTGGCACTTTCCTCTCCTCCTGCATGGGCCTATCGGGACTATTTCACGCCGGTGCAGAAAGCGCTGCTGGATAAGATTCAAATCGTGCGCATTGATGCGATTGCACTGACGGATAAGGGCGCTGCTGATGCTGTTCCGCTTGCCGAACTCGTAGCTCGCCGGATGGGTGAATTGGGATACACGGTCGTGCGCGAAGCCGATACACCGCATGACGCTGTGTTCAAAGTAAAATGCGAACAGCGAAAAACATGGGAAGGTACGACGACTACGGGAGGGGATGCGGATTTGCCCGATGCCCCGTCTCGGCTATGGAAGGGCCCCGCCTGTCAGATGACCTATCTCCTCGGTGAGATGAAGGTCAAATGGCAGAAAGAGGTCCGAACCGAGTTTGAAGATGCGGGACAAGTCGCGCAATCGGCTAACGCGGAAGATCCGGGAACCTATGCCATGGGTAAATTGAGAGAGGTGCTCGAGAAATACGAATTTCCATTGCTTCTGGCCGCTGAATGGGGTCAGCCGGAGCGTCTTTTGAAGTTGCTCGATCTATCAGACACGTCGCAGGCTAGAAAGTTCAAAATTATTTCCCTCTTAGGCGAGATGCAAGCCGACGAGGCCTTGCCGAAGCTGAAAGAGGTGCTCAAGAATCGTGACTTGGCGAAGCAAGCGATTGGGGCGATGGGTAGTCTCGGTAAAGAGGGCATTCCGCTGCTTGTTGAGATCATGAATACGTCACCGGATCTCGAGGTACAAGCCGCGGCAGCCAAGGGGTTGGGCCAACTCGGTGGACTGCATGGGGATGCCTCAGTCGTGTTGCCGTTGCTCGCCAAGCTGAAGGATCCCAAGACCGACTGGTCCGTGCTCACGGAAGTGGCCTGGTCACTGGGCAAGATCCCGGATAAACGATCGATCCAGCCGCTCTACGATCTCGACAAGAAACTACAAGCCATGCGTGATCCAGAGAACGTACGGTTGCAAAAGCTTAAAGCAGCGGTGTACTGGTCGATCAAACAGTGCGATACGTGGGATCAGTTCAGCTAAGACCTGCGAACGGCCTAGGCCCCAGTTTGCGGCCGGATCTTTCTAGGCCATACCTCTAGCCGCCTGTTCAATGCTTTGGATTATTCCGCTTCCTCTGATAGTGGGCGGCCATTTCTACACGTAGCCGATGAACGTAACGCGGGGGCTCCTCCTTGCCGGAGAAGCCCCCCCCGCGACGTATTAGAACCTCGGAGCAGCCTTACTTGGTGACCCGTACTTCCACGCGGCGGTTTTTCGCGCGACCGGCTGCCGTTGTGTTCGGTTTCTCAGGCTTGGTGTCTGCGAAGCCATGTGTGGTGATGGCGCTCAGGCCGCCTTCTCCCAGAGCTGCAGCCGCATGGGCCGCACGGGCTTCTGATAGTTCCATATTCGTCGGGAACTTCTCCTTCAACGCACCGACGATGGGCACGTTATCCGTATGGCCGTCAACCGTCACCTGGTACTCGGGGTAATCTTTTAAGATCGCTCCCACCTGCTTGAGCGCATCGGCTCCGGCCGGTTTGAGCTGGTCTTCGCCTGATCCAAAGAGATAGCCGGAGGCCAGGTTGATGAGCAGGCGCTCATTGTTCAAATCGACCGCGATATCCCCTTTTGTGATCTGCGGACGCAACGCCCGGATCAACCCGCGCTGCGCCTCTTGCAACTTCGCCATTTCGGCGGATAAGTCGCTCCGCAGCCCGGCCAGCTCCTTGTCCCGCTCGGCGCGTAGCTGCTCGAGATCGGCCAGTCGTTGTTTGGCGGCCGCAAGTTCGGCGGCGAGCTTATCCTTATCTGCACCGCTCTCTTGCGCCGCAGCCAACTGTCGTTCGAGGTCGGAGACCCGCGTCTTGGACTGATCGAGGGTGCCTTGCGCTGCGGACAGTTGACTGGCCAGTTTGTCCGAATCCCCGGCTCCGGCACGCAGTGAAGCCAGCTCACGGTCGCGGTCGGCGAGCTGTCGTTCCAGATTGCTCACGCGGCTGCTGAGCGCGCCGTTCTGTTTCTCTGCGGCGGCCAGCTCGGCAGCGATATCTCTCGGTGCTTCGGGGGGATTGCAACGAGTGTCATCCCATGCCGTCCAACCGTGAGTTTTTTCACAAATGGGGCTCTTGTCCCAGCTCGCACAGCCTGCCAGCGCGACCACGATGGTCGCGAGGATGGCGGTTTTGAATATCTGCATGATGCACTCCTCCTTTTTGACTACGCGGGACATCTAGTACTTGATTGCATTAATTAGCGATAGCATCTATCTTCTTCCCTCAGCAGCACACCTGAGGAGGGAGCGAATATGCGAGGACATCTCTTGGCGGTTACGGAACAGGATCGGGCCACGTTGCGATCGTGGACGCGCGCGACGACGACGGAGCAGCGGCTGGCCTGGCGCGCGCGGCTGATCTTGGCCCTGGCCTCAGGCAAGGCGGGCGGGGCGGTGGCCACGGCGTGCCACACCAGGCCTTCCACGGTGAGTAAGTGGAAGGTCCGGTATCAAGCCCAGGGACTGGCGGGGTTGCAGGATGCCGTCCGGCCGGGCAAGCCCGTGGTCTATGGCGGGCCGACGGAGACTCGGATTCTGGCAAAACTGGATGAGGCGCCCCCGGCGGGCTATGCCCGCTGGAACGGTCGCTTGCTGGCCAAGGCCTTGGGCACGGTTAGTCCGCATCACATCTGGCGCGTGCTGCGTGCGCATGGAATCAGCCTGGAGCGCCGGCGGTCGTGGTGCATCAGCACGGATCCGACGTTTGCACAGAAGGCGGCGGACATTGTGGGCCTCTATCTGAACCCGCCGGAGCACGCCCTCGTGCTGTGCGTCGATGAGAAGCCCGCCATCCAGGCGCTCGAGCGGGCGCAGGGGTGGCTGAAATTGCCGACCGGCAAGGCCCTCACGGGCTTCAACCATGAGTATACGCGCCATGGCACAACCACCCTGTTTGCCGCGTTGGAGGTGGCGACGGGTCTGGTGCGGGCTGGGCATTACCGGCGCCGCAGGCGGGTGGAGTTTTTGGACTTCATCAACCAGGTCATCACGGTCTATCCCGGCAAGACGCTTCATGTCATCCTCGACAATCTCAACACGCATAAGCCGAAACACGACCGGTGGTTGGCCCGCCACCCCAACGTACGCTTCCACTTCACGCCCACGCATGCCTCCTGGCTCAACCAGGTCGAGGTCTGGTTCAGCATGTTGACGCGGGCCGCGCTCCAGGGCGCCAGTTTCCGCTCGCCCCAGGAAGTACGAGACCGGATTGACGCCTTCGTGGCGGCCTACAATACCACGGCGCATCCGTTCGAATGGACCAAGCAAGTGGTCTTCGCCAAGCATCCCAAGTCAAAGTACGCTAATTAATGCAACTAGATACTAGTGTGTGAGTCTCCCTACGCCCGCATCGTAGGAACTCTCGGTGCCAGGGTGGCGCTTAGTGGCGACTTTTCAGCACGTCGCGGATTTCCATCAATAATTTCTCTTCATTGGTCGGCCCGGCCGGTGGGGCTGGCGCTGCGGCTTTCTTGAACCGGTTAACCTGCTTGACCAACAGGAAGATCACGAACGCAATGATAATGAAGTCGAAGGTCGCCTGCAGGAAGACCCCGTAGTTGATGGTGGGGGCTCCCGCCGCCTTGGCGGCAGTGAGCGATGGCTGGGCCGTCCCGGAGAGATTGAGGAAGAGACTCGAGAAGTCGACGCCGCCCATCAACAAGCCAATCGGGGGCATCAACACATCACTGACCAGCGAGGAGACGATTTTCCCAAATGCGCCGCCAATGATCACCCCGATCGCCATGTCGAGCACGTTGCCCTTCAAGGCGAAGTCTTTAAACTCTTTCAACATGGTTTCTCCTCACGAGGATTAGGGTGTACTGCAGGGGCTACCTCAGGGCTATTGTTTCCTGGTCGTGTCGAAGTTGTACCCCAGGGTCCAAAGGTACATGTTGTCCGTATCCCCGGTGCCTCTCGCCGGAT
>JAQBES010000056.1:0-3744 GCA_032123755.1 Nitrospirota bacterium | reverse complement strand
GCATGCCACTTGGTCCACCACCGGGCCCGATAGGCGCTGTATCGCTGCAACGGATCTCCCGTCGCTCCTCTGATCTCTTCAGCTTCGAATACTACATGGTCCTTGAACGTATGGACCACCACCCCGCGGGTCATGAGGGCTTGCTGGATTTTCCGATCTCGCTCGATCGCCGCCGGCTCGTAATCGCGATTCCAGTAGACAGCATCGGCCTTGACGTCCGCGACGAAACGGATCACCTCCTCGATTTGATTCCCCCGGCGCCACTGCAGAGCGAGTCCTCGAGCGGCCAGAGCACCGGCGAGCTCATCAAGACAGGAGAGCATGAACGTCACGCAGGGCGAGCCGAACTGCCGTGAGCGCAAGAGGGGATCGTCGAATACAAAGAGGGGAATGACGTCATCGCAATCTGCGCAGGCGGCAGTGAGTGCCGGCTGATCTTGTAGCCGCAGATCCCGTCTGAGCCAGACAACTCCTCTCATCAGTGCGACTCCTCCGATACCGGAGTGTGGCGCGTCGCTGCCGGATCCTCATCCGTGAATAAGGCCCGTCTCCAGGTCATAGGGGACACACAGCATCGTTATGGCCATGAGTCCCGATCAAATAGGATGCAAGCTCCAGCGAGCGGATAAGCGCCGCGATGTTCTTGATCATTTCTCTTGCCGTTTGCCCTGTTACCGCGAAGTCGAAGGACCACTGAATTACGTGACCGTCCATCGAGAACTCCCGGAACTTCATTGAATACTTCCCGTGCGCCAACTCTGCAGCCACTTCGACCGTACAATCTTGTACCCGAACCAGGCCAGGAGCAGTGCTCCTATCAGTGGGACTGCCACGGTGCGGACCAGTTGCTGATAATCGGTCATGTGTACACGCAAGAGATACTGAGGGCGCCGCATCAGATTCTGCTTCTCAGTCGCAAGGATGACTGTATACAAGCCCTCGTCCAGCAGGACTTCGCTCCTGAGCACGCCGTCCGGGTGGGTGCGCGGACGAATATCTGCCACAATCTCACCTTCTGCCTCATTGGTACCCTTCACAATCCGCATACCGAGCGGCTCGCTGCGCAGCGCCGGGTCCACGAGGTCCACGACCAGGAAGGTATCGCCTTCCTTGGGAATGTCTGTGCAGTATTGGCCTTTCAGCTCGTATTGCGGCTGATAGGCGTTGAAGTGCACCACGCGCTCACCGACTCGGCGCAAGCAGGGGTCGTCTTCTCCGCTCACTGTTCCATGTGCTGTTGCTACGTCGGGGTGGTAGAGTGCCGCGATAAGAATGAGCAGCATAGAGCCTGCCCGAGTGACTTGCCTAATCATGGCCGAACCCTCCTGTGTTGGACCTTGTAAGGTTGAAGTGTGTCGCCAAATGCACTTTGACCTGCCCGAAGGAGACCCAGCGTGAACGCCTGGCATTGATCATGATGCCCACCTATCGCGCCGCCCCACCATGTGATCCCATCTCGCCCTTCTTATAGAGTTTTTCACTGGCGATTCGCGTGATCGCAATCTCGCGCAGGCCCCCGTCTCCCTTCACGCCCAGTTTCACCGCGATACCCGCTTCCCCGCGCACCATCTTCACCACCTGATCATAGGTCTTACCGGTGACTGCCGCACCGTTCACCGTCACCACTTCATCTCCGTGCTTGAGGCCTGCTTGCTGTGCAGGACCCACCGGATGCACATGGGCCACGTACAGCGAAGCTGGATCACCAATACGTTCCGCCCAGACATGCAGCGACACGCCAATCACACCATTCGGCAGGTCGGCATCGTCTCCATGCGGTCGCTGGGTCTGACTCTCTGACTTGTCCTGCTCCTCAGCAGCTCTGACCTCGCTCGTGTTCCCTGAGATCTGACACAGTACGATGGTTAGCACGCTCAGCAGTATGGTGGTGGTGACGCTGATCTTCTTGGTGATCATGTGAATACCTCCTTGTGAACGACAATGGATGTGCAAGTCCGAGTACACAAAGTCCCGCGAGCGGCACGAGTGAATTCAGATAGACCGATCAGCGGGGCCATGCTACACCCTCCTTCATCCCTTCGTCATGATCGCCCGCAAGGCCGGTTCCAGCTTCGGGTAGTGAAAGACATATCCCCGGGAGAGCGCCTTCGCCGGATTGACCCGTTGGCCCGTAGTCATAAGCGTCCCCAGTTCACCCAATGCCACGAACAACGCGAATCCCGGAACGGGCAGCCAGGATGGCCGGTGGAGGGCTCGTCCGAGTACCTCACAGAAGAAGTTCATCGTCACAGGCTCGGGAGACACAGCATTGACGGGACCAGCGACGCTCGGCGTCGTGAGTACCCACTGGATCAGACCGATGTGATCTCTCCGATGGATCCACGAGACCCACTGAGTTCCCGGCATGATGGGGCCGCCTGCGAATAATCGGAACGGCAACAACATCTTCGGCAAGGCACCGCCGTCTAGCTCGAGCACCATTCCGGTCCGCAACAGGACGACTCGCACACCGAATTCTGCTGCCCGAAGCGCCTCCGCTTCCCAGGCGAGACAGAGATCGGCCAGAAAGCCTTGGCCGCGTGCGGCGCCTTCATCCAGCACACGGTCGTCGCTGGCCCCGTAGTAGCCGATACCGGAAGCGCTGACCAGCGTGCGCGGTTTCGAGGGGCTGCGGGACAAGGCTTCTACCAGTACACGAGTTGTGAGAACGCGGCTTTCGCTGAGGAGTTGCTTGCGGGCATCGGTCCAGCGCCCATCGGCAATCGGCGCACCAGCGAGATTGATGACGGCATCGGCCTCGTCGAGACAATGCTCCCAGGCTCCCGCCTCCCGGCCATTCCACTCGACAGCCGTGACGGTTGAGCCACATAACCGTTGCGCCTCTTCCTTCCTTCTCGTGAGGAGCGTGACTCGATGCCCCTCTTGACAGAGAGCAGAACATAAGGGCCGACCGATGAACCCCGTCCCGCCGGTCACAACAATCTGCATGGTCGCATCTCGCTAGCAAGACTCCCGCGCGGGACCAACAAGTGGTGAGTCGTCGGGCTGCCTGTCCTTCACCTGGCCGTCCCGATCTTGGCCAGCTGACTCACCATGATCGACCCGTTAAGCATATTTTCTCTGCTTCACAACGTTCAGGAGATCCGGCATCGGGTTCAATCGGTTCCGAAAAATGGCCGGGTCGATGACCTCGCCACAACTGGTGCAACGCAAACCCGTGATACCGATTTGACCAGTATCGTCCTCAAGGTCCAGGTAATACTCCGTGATCATCAACCCCCCGCAACGCATGCAAATACCCGTCTGCTAGCGACGTGAGGGGGGCGATTGTCTGGCCTCCCATTCGATTCCACTGGAACCCCCGATGGCGATCACAATGGTCAACAGAGTGCTCCTTACCTGACTCGAGGCCTGCCCAATCCGTCCTGCCGTCGCGCCGCCACAGCCGTTCTCCATCGCGCGGCGCTTGCCCACCAGAGTAGCGTCACAAGTACCATTATCACCAAAATGATCAGGTCCATACTGTCCTCCCTCTTACTCTCGCTGATCGTTTGGCCGGCCCCGCTCTTCGGGATCCGGAGAACGGGGCCAGCCCGCCGAAGTCGGCTGCATGCCTTAGTACGGGATCACGTGCAAACAGTCCTTGCTCTCGTTGTTCCAGACCACATCGCACAGGTTCGACATGCGCGCCACGATTTGCGCGGCCACGCCGCCTGTCCCCCCGAACAGCCCGCACCAGCCCAGGGTCACAAAGCCCCAGTGCAACGGCGCTGCGAAGATTTA
>JAQBES010000055.1:0-8465 GCA_032123755.1 Nitrospirota bacterium | reverse complement strand
CTGCCACGTTCGGCATCCTCTGCCGCCTTTGTGCTCTTGGGTGACGGCGGAGAACCGGCCCAGACATTTATGTCCGGCATCTGTGTGAACTGGATCACCAACCAGCCCACTAGCAGAATGCTGAAAATGTTTAGCCAGCCTGTCTTGTTCATTTGGTCTATCTGGTCTGTTTGGTTCGTCTGGTCTGTCCGGGCTTTCTCGTTTTATTGGTTTGTTTGGTTTGTCTTGTTTATTTGGTTGCACCAGACTAACCGGATGAACCAGAAAGACCAGATAAACAAAACAGACCAGATCAACCAGCTAATCAGTGCTGTCCGCAACAAAGCTTGTAGCGCTCCTCCGGGGTGCTCTTCATATTTTGAAAGACGGTTTCGCGTTCTTCCGCACTGGTCACCTGATCGATGGCGGGATAGAGCGCCCGCTCTTCTTTCCTATTATGGGAACCGAGCAGGTCCAACAGCGCCTGTTCTTCCCGATCACTGTCGGGATTCTGCTCCGCCACTTTGCCATGAATGGCTTCAAGCTGCTGCCCGATCTGGCGATGCTCCGCCCGCATCGCGAAGGTCGGTCCTTCTTCAGACATGCCGGTTTTCTCCTCCCACAGAGGAAAGAGCAGATCCTCTTCCCACACGATATGGCGCTGCAAGCCGACCTTAAATTCTTTAAATGCTTCCTTGGCCTTGGCCAAATCAGACCGTTTCAACTGTTGAAAGGTCTTGAACAATTCGTCCAATCGGTCATGGTCCTGCTCAAAGAAGGCACTGATGGTTTTCTGCTCACTCATTGTTTCCCCCTTACACATTCCAACAGGATGTTTAACATGACTGCCCTCTAGGTCCCTTGTTCGTCTCTTGTCTCTCGTGAATCAATTCAGGAATTTGTTGATTTGACGATCTGTTGAATGTTCGACCAATCATCAGATCAACAGATCACCAGAAGTCTTCCGCTTTACGTTTCACGACTGTTCCCTGACTTTGTACTCCAGATGACAGGCCACACAGGCCTTCAGCAGGTGATTAAACTGCGGCAGAATCTGCTTCAGATCTTTCGTGGGGATGATGCGCGCCAACTCTTCCGCCGCCGCGTGATGCGCCATGGCCAAGTCGTGATAGGCGGGTGGAAAATTTTCGGGCTGCTGCGCCATCGCCTGCCGATGCATGAAAAAACCCAGATGCGATTCGGTGAGGCCTTTTGCCAACTCGTAGTCCTCTTCAACCAGCGCGTTCACGATCACCTGAATGGTTTCGAGGTGTTGCAACATCACCGCGCGATGTTCTTTCCCGGCCGGTGACGACAATGGACTGGGGTGTCTGGTATCGGAGGTCAGATAGGGATTGGACCGCTGCTCACCGCAGCGGTACCCGACTTCAGCACAACCAGCTGATAACGCAACACAAAAGACTCCCAGAGTGACCCTTCCAATGAGAATCTGTCTCCCTCTATATAATGGTGACATGTGCGTGGCTCACCTGTGAAGGTTTGGTTGGGTTGGGTCAGCCTAGGGATACGCTCATATTTCCGAGCGAGATCCAGGCACGATAACGACCACGTCATACATCTCAATGGTGATGATGCTGAAGGTCATGATCATGACCTTCAGCCGATTTCTTTCCCGCCCCGACAGACTTTGGCTTCAGCGGAGTAAACCGAGTCCCATACGCCTCCTGTTCCGGTAATTTGACGAATACCACAATCACTGTCTCCGGATTGATCCGAAACTCGCCGCTACCCGTAAACATATTCTGTTGTGACGGCTCCAGCTTGACGGTGATTTTGCTCCCGGCCTTAGCCTGTTGAATATTCGCCTTACCCTCTCCGCCATCGGTCTTAATCTCTTGACCTGCGTGATCGGTCACATGCACCACCAGCTCTCCATCCTTGGCAACAAGCTCCAGATGATAGGGACCTGCCGCACGAACTTGCCCGCCATGCGGCGACGGCATCGCATCCAAAGATTCATCGGTATGTGCCCAAACAGGCTGAAACATCATCAGGGTAGCCGCAAGCACAGCACCCATAATCGATATATTCATTTTTCTCCTCACAATACGAATTGGAATGGTAGGGGAATTTCAAATGACATCTTGGACCTCTCTTAATCATATCAAGCTGCTAACGCCATTATCCCCCTATCTTCAGCCGTTCTTATGCGCTCTCAGTGGCCATCACGGCATGCCCTCAGCTACAACATGATTCCATTTTTTTCTTCATGGTCTCTCGTCCTGCCTGGACCGCAGCCTCGACATCCGTTTTTTTCTCTGAGATGAAATGCTGGCCACTTTCAATAGTCTGATCAAGGGCAGCGCGCGCCTCCTTCGCCTTCTCCAAGACTTCTTCCTCGGCTTTCCTGGCATACCCCTTCAAATCCCGGCGCGTCTCTTCCCCCGACTTCGGAGCGAGAAGAAGACCTGCCACCACTCCAGCCACGGCCCCCCCTAAGAACGCGAGTGTCAGGGCTGGTGACGAACATCTCGAATCTTGATTGTCCATAACGATTCCTCCTTGGATAAACATGGTTCTTTCAGATTGAAAAGCGAAGACCGTGCCAGAATAGCAGAACCAGGGAATCATTGATTGCTGTGATTTTGCGAGACCTTAAGGAAACGTGTGAAGAAGAGAAACCTGTCCTTGGGGCATTCCAGGTCTGGCATGGAAAAGCCGCTGTAGCAAAAGGCGACAACCCGTCAGGCGGGTGAGGCAGGCATCACTATAGAACCAGTGAAGCCGTAGATGAATTGTTATGGATTAGAGTCAGACTTAGGGCAACCTTCACCTTCACCTTCACCTTCACACCCACCCATCCCACCTCTCGGTCCGCCTTGTTCCATACCGTCCATGCCGCCATCTCGTCCCATGCCGCCCATTCCGCCGCCTGGTCCCATCATGGAACCCATGCCTTCTCCACGCCCCATCATGCCCGGTCCATGCGCGCCGGCGAAGCCGCGCTCATACTGGATGATGCTCCAAATTTCTTCGTCCGTCAGTTGCCCGCCAAATCCAACCATGCTGGTACCAACCGATCCGTTCTTGATCACCCAAAATATTTCGCCTTCCGTACGATGGCGCCAGAATCCATGGTGCTGGAAATTGCGTGGCGATGGATTCAGCTGGGCGGCCAGCGGCCCATTGCCGCCCCCGTCCTGCCCATGACAGTTGAAGCAGGTGCCCTTGCCGTTGTAGAGCGCTTTGCCCTGCTCGACGATCTCCGGGGAACTCGGCAAGGGGCTCGTGAGTGCGCGCGCTGCGGCCAGTTTGTCGGCCGGCACCAACGGCTGCATCATGTGCCGTTCGGCGGCCCCGGCTGGGATGGCAAGATAAACCACTACAACCAGCAACGGGAACATGCTCATCTTCATCATCTTCCTCCGTTAACAGGATGCCGAAAAAGTCGTTCTTCTCACCCGCCCAACCCCAGCGCGCCAAGACGCGCCTTTTCCCACACTTCGTTCTCGCATTGTTCAGTCCCTCAACGAGGACCAGGCCGCCCGCCTCACCACTCGGCGGCGCGCACAGACGTGGTGCTCCTCCTTGTTCATCACACCGTACACACCAGAGGGTATGACTCGCCATTCATTCGCTGCGGCCTTGCTGGACGAACTTTTTGGGCCTCCTGTAAGTTATTGTCCCCTTGTCCCAGAAGTGCAGGCCATCAACATTCTCGCTTGTCCAAATAGTTTTTCCACAACCTGTTAATCGGCTGTCGGGGAGAGTCGAACCAGCAACGTGTATCGTGTCGAGCACCGGACGTGCGAGGACTGGCTGATGCCCTAATGTTGGTGCTCAGTTGCCCCCTCTGTTCCCGCTCCTTCACCTTTCCCATGCCCCCCGCCACTCATTCCACTCATTCCACCGGTATGCTGGTCCTCTCCCCCCATCATCTTTTCCATCATGTTGTCCATCATCTTGTCCCGCATTGCCTGGTCTTTCTCGCGCTGTTCGGGAGTCAATATCGCCATCGCGTCGCGCTTCGACCTGATCACCGTGAATAAAAGACCGCCTTCAGCCTTCTTGAGTTGGTCCACCTTGGCCTGAATCGCTGCCGAGTCAGCCTGCTCATCCTCGACTAACGCATGCAGCTCGAGTGTTGCCACCTTGATGTCGGCCTCCGCTCTGGCTTGCGCGCGACCCAAGTCAAGCTGCATAGTTTTCAGCTTGCTGATTTGCTCCGGCATGAGACCGAGCTCCTTTCCATGCTTGAGGAGCTGCTTCAGGTCATGGCTGCTGTGTTCGTCCTGTTTGCTCTGATCGTGGCCTTCATGCATTTTACACATATGGCCACACATCATTCCTCCATGGTCTCCATGCGCTCGAACAGTTTGAACATTAGCACCGAGCAGTACCACTGATCCCCATACAAGGATGGCAGCATATCGAGAGGCATTCATCATGACTAGTTCCTCCTTCATTTGTTGTGTCTTGGATTGACCTCGCCTTTTACCTCATTCGGACTCGTCCCTCCTCCTTATCTTCATCTTCAGACAAGCTCATAACGCCTGGCGCGCAATGGAAAATGGACCACGATCGGATGATTCTGGCGCATGGAATTTCTCTGTAGCCTGTTACAAATCCAGCTCCACCATCTTGCGGTGGAATCGAGTGACCACGTTGGGATCAGGCGCCAGGCGGATCGGGGCTTCCTCTTTGCCTTTGTACGGCAACAAATTCAGCATGAACCGGAGGCTTTCCAATCGCGCCGCCTGCTTGTCGTTGGCCTTGACGATAATCCAGGGGCTGAATGTCGTGTGCGTCTTGCTGAACATCTCCTCTTTGTAGCGGGTGTAGGAGTCCCACAGCTCTTGCGCCTTCTCATCGACCGGGCTCAGCTTCCATTGCTTGAGTGGGTCCTGCCGCCGCTCTTCGAATCGCTTCGCCTGCACTTCCTTGGAGATGGAGAACCAAAACTTGATGATGGTCACACCATCTTCGTAAAGCATGTGCTCGAATTCCGGAACCTGCTGCAGAAACCGCTGGTGTTCCTTCTTATTGCAGAATCCCATCACCGGTTCAACTACCGCGCGGTTGTACCAGCTGCGGTCGAAGAACACGATCTCGCCCTTGTTGGGCAGCTGGCGGATATAGCGCTGAAAGTACCACTGGCCCCGTTCTTCATCCGACGGTTTGGGCAGCGCGACCACCCGCATGGCGCGAGGATTCAAGTGCTCGGTGAACCGGCGGATCGTGCCTCCCTTCCCCGCCGCATCGCGTCCTTCAACCAGAATCGCGATCCGTTCTCCGCTGCTCTGAACCCAGCGTTGAAGCCTGACCAATTCAACTTGTAATTGCCGCAATTCTTGCTCATACAGCAGCGTCTTGCGCACCTCCTCGATATCGACGGCTTTGTTCTCGAGCAGCTGAATGAAACCCTTTCTCGTATTGATCCTTCGGAGATCATCCTCGGTCAAGGTGCAGCCCGGTTCGCCGATACGTCCTAACCCCTGTCCGCCAGATCCACTGCGCGACAATGGGTAGCCGTCCCCTTCCCGCGGCACCACCGTCGGAATCGTCTCCAGCTCATTGACATCAAGACGCCCGTCCATTTCGACGGACTCGTCGATATCCGCCTCATCCCGCCGACCCGCTCGGCCTTTTGACTTCCCGGTCGATTCGCCATCGGCTGCCATACAGAGATTCCTTCCTTTGATGCGGAATCAGAATGCCACGTTGCGGTCACGTTCGGCGACGGCCTTGATGTAGTCCGGCATCCCCTTGATTGTCGCGCCCGCGACGAGATCCCCGGCGCTGATCTGCCGCGCCACGGCGCAGGCCCCGCAGACCCAGATGGGAATATTCGCGGCTTGCACGGCAGCCAGCAGATCTCTCAGTGGCGTCAGGTTCACCCCTGTTACGTGATCGGCGATTCCCTTGCGCCCGAGCGTCACGGATTCATTCCAGAGCCAGAGCACAACCTCGTGCCCTTGCTCCTTCGCGACCTTCGCTGCCATGAACGGCAATGTTGCCATGGTGGGATCGTCCGTGCCTCGACTGCCGGAAATAATAAATGTCGCCATGGTGTTCTCCTCCGCTGGTGATGCCGTCATTGCTTGAGAGATGATAACGCCTCCAAGGAAGGCACAAAGAATGTCGCGCCCGTGACGGCTCGGCTGAATTCCATCAGGCGATCATGCAGCCCGTCGGCCGTCACCCCCATCATCCGGGCCAACATCAAATCGAAGACATCAAGAGACTTCGTGTAGGCTGCGAAATAGAGCCCCGCTTCGCGGACCGTCTCCCACGGGTAGCTCTGTCGAAGGATTTGCAACTCCGCACCATCCTGCTCGATCACGACACGGCTGATGTGGGCCGTCTGGGGCTTTTTCGCTTTGGGCAGCTCGACGCTTCCCCGCTTCGTCCTTCCGATGATCTGTTCCTGCTCTCGGTCGTCCAACCTGCGCCATCGTTCAAGATCATGGACATAGCGCTGGACTGCGACGTAACTGCCGCCCGCAAAGGGCCGGTCCTCTTCTCCGATCAGAGCGGCGATCGCCCTGGCCTTTCCCTTGGGGTTCTCGGTTCCGTCAATGAATCCTGTCAAGTCCCGTGAATTCCGATACCGGAACCCATGGATCTCCTCAGTTACCGTCACCAACGGCTGCAGTCGCCGCACAAGTCCCATCGAGAGATCGAGATTCAGGTCATGACGACTGGAGGTAATCTGCACAAAAAGATCCCCTCCCGTTGCCGGTGCGACTCGCCCATTTGCCTTGACGGCGCGGAACGGCCGGAGTCCGGAAGGGCGTCTGGCCGGCGAGAGCCGGTCCCAGAGCTCAGAGCCGATGCCCAGCGTGCACAGGAGCCGGGCGGTCTTTGCCCCTGCGGCCAGAGCCCGTACCGACGGGTGAACATCCCCTATCGCCTGGCGCAAGGCTGTGCGCTCTGCATCGTCAGCAACCGTACAGGTCAGAAAATAGGCGTGGGCACCCCCTGCGGGGAGCACTCCTGGTTGTGGTGTCGGCATTCTTCAGTCCTTTTCAACTCGTCGCTCATCAAAAGCAAGTGCGAGAAGCGAGACAGGCGGGACGAGCGAGAAAAGCGGGCTGCCTCAGCCACGCAAGTCCCGTCCTTCCTCCGGCTATTGCCTGTCACGCCTGTCGCGCCTTTCTCGCACGTCTTGCGCGCTTCATGCGTTATTTCGCCAGCGATCGAGTGTAGTGAATCAACTGCCAGACCTGCTCATCCGACAACCCGGCAAACGACATCATGCCGGTCCCTGTCGAACCATTCTTGATGATCCAGAATAGCTGGCCATCGGGAATGTCCTTCATCATCGACCCGCATGTGAAGTTGCGAGGCGGCGGCACCAAGGCTGCCCCAACTGGTCCCTTCCCGTCACCCTGTTCTCCATGGCACATCACACAGGCCACGGGCTGGGCTGTCTTCAAGTAGAGTGTCTTCCCGGCCTGGATTGCTCCGGCTGAAGCAGGAAGCGGATTCGTCTTGGCCAAGAAGTCATCCGGCGCCTTGGCCGTCTTGCGCGGCTGCACGCAGGCTCCTCCCTGGCCCACGCTCGAAGCGGTCGCCATGTCCGGCACCCCCTTAAACGTCGCAATCAAGTAGGCCATCACATCGGCGACACCCTGCTGACCAATCGTCAAGTTCCAATAGGGCATATTCGGCGACTTCCCCATTGCCGCCCCACCATGGTTGATGACGTTGTAGAGGTACTCACTTGGGAGCTTCTCAAATGGAATGTTGGCATGAATCGCCGGCTTGGGTTCCAGGCCGGAGACTGCCGGTCCATCACCCTTGCCCGTCGCGCCATGGCATTGCGAGCAATATTCCTTGTAGACGACCTTACCCCGATCCACGCTAGCCATCCCGAACTCCGGACTGGTCCAGGGCTCGTGGTACGCGAAGTCCTGCACCCCCTGCACCATTATGAACCCGATCACCGCGCGGAGCTGAGGCTCCGTCGCATCGGCCAGAAACTCGCCGCTGTGCGGCGTGAAGTCTTGTGGATTCTGCCCGAACCGAAAGACCCAATCCTGATCGTACCGCTGTCCGGCCGCTACAAGCGACGTGCTCTGCGGACCCCCGATGAGTTTGCCGTCCTCTTCGATCACGTGACAGCCGAGGCAGGAATGTGCCTTGAAGGCCTTCCCCCCGAACATGGCCTCGAACTTCGTCACCTTCGAGAGATCAAACGCGCCGACTTTGACTCGCGGATCCTTGTTGTGCTCGGCAAAATAATCGGCGATGGCATTGGCCTCCACCTCAGTCACCATCGGATGCTTGGATGGAACCTCGGTCAGATCCCATCGATAGCCCTTGGCATACAATGGCGCTTCTTTGCCCGTCAGCCACCGGATCAACCAAGGCCTCTTGTACTTGCTGCCGGCCCAGATGAGATCGGGCGCCTTCAGATTGAAACGCGAATCCGGCTGACCCTCCAGCCTGTGGCATTGGACGCAGGTCTGCTGGATAATTTCTTTCGCGCGCGTCTGATCGCTCCCGAACGACAGCTGAGG
>JAQBES010000054.1:0-12832 GCA_032123755.1 Nitrospirota bacterium | reverse complement strand
CCTCAACCGCCGCACTCTCTCCAAAACCGTAGCATCGCCAAAATGCAATCGTACTCGCGAGGCAACACTCGGACAAGATATTGCTGAAATAGCCTCTTTGATCGCCGGACCTGTCTCCGTTATAATCCTGCACCGAACAGGAGACTCTATGGCGACCGCCAACCAAGAACGCCAGTCGCAACTCCGCCAGATCGCCGAATTAATACTGGCCGTCGCGGGCGAATCAGTGACCGTCATGAAGCGGAACGCCCCTGAGCGAGCCTTGAAATTGAAACGGCACGATGAGTGGGACATCTACCTTGAATTTCTCAAGGTTATGTTTAATCTCGCCGACCGGCTCTCTGTCCTGTTCGTGCCGATCAAAGAACAGCCTCAGTTCATGGATAGTCTCGAAGACGCCGTCGTACTGCAATTGAAGAACGTACTCGAACCGGCATTCGGTTCAGGCGCCGACCAAACAGAAATCATGCTCACCGTCGGGGCGGCGGTGGCGGAGAGTCGGCAGACCTACGAGCGGTACCGGTTCCTCGTCACCGAAAACACTCCCGTGAAAGACGAGATGTTGAAAGACTTTGGCGGGCGAGTCGCTTTTGCGATGGGAATCACCGGGAACGCGCACGTGTCCTCCGCCGCAACGCTCTGCGCGAGCGCCGTGATTCCGGCCATCAAAGCTATCTTGGCCGGAGACACTCCCCCTGTCTCCGCGGTCGGGACAGCCGCTCCCATGGCGACCGATACAGGCTCCACACCACCTCCCCCCACCGCGACACTCGGGCCCCAAGGACCGACGGGAACCGAAATAAAGTTGGTGAGCGTGATGTCGACCGTCACCGGCGAAGAAGTGGAAACTCGGTGGGGGCTGCACCCTCGATTTCGACAAGACCTTCCCCCGGAGGACATGCAACAAGTCGCCAAACTGATGAACCGAGTGGCTAAAATACTTGGCGAACGGTATGCCTCCGTGGCATTCTCCGACGAATGGACATCCTGGCATAAGGCCGGTCACGCCTGATCGCTCTCGCCAATCGAGCTTAGGCTAACACTCACGACAACGCCGAATTCGACATCAGCAACGAGGAGGTGCAGTGGATACTCAGCAGACAGCAGCCAGTTTACCGAATCGTATTCCAACAAGTCTCTCACGCCTCACGGAGTTGGCGTTTAATCTTTGGTGGAGTTGGACCCCTGAAGCCCGTCGGCTGTTTGAACACATCGATCCGACCCTCTGGGTGCTGACCCACCACAACCCCGTCGAACTACTGGCCAAAGTCAGGCCAGACCGACTCATGCACCTCGCCGAAGATCCCTCGTATATGCGGCTGTACTCTGCCGCCCTCAAGACATTCGACGAGTACCGTCAAAGCGGACACAGTTGGTTTAAAACACAGCACAGTGATTTGAAAGCTCTCACCATTGCTTACTTTTCGGCGGAATTTGGTCTTCATAGGTCCATTCCTATTTACAGCGGGGGCCTGGGCATTCTCGCCGGAGACCATTGCAAGGAAGCCAGCGATCTCGGTGTGCCTCTGGTGGGAGTGGGATTCATGTATCCACAAGGATATTTTCGGCAGCGGATCACGCCCGAGGGATGGCAGGAAGCGGCCTACGCCCCGTTCAACCGGGAAGAGTCGCCAATTCATCCCGCCCTCACTCCATCGGGAGACGCATGTAGGATAACGGTCGCGATCGGTAGCAGGATCGTGGCTGCAGCGGTCTGGAAAGTGCTCGTCGGGCGGGTTCCCCTCTACCTCATCGATACAGACGTCCCCGAGAACAGTCCCGAGAATCGGGCTCTTTCAGCTCGACTCTATGGCGGCGATCAGGAGATGCGTCTCTGTCAGGAGTTCCTGTTGGGTATCGGCGGTGTCCGTATGCTTCGTGCTTTGGGCATCGCTCCGACGGTCTGGCATGCCAATGAGGGCCACTCCGCCTTCCTCACATTGGAGCGCATTCGCGAATTGATCCAGAAGGGATCAACGCACGCGGACGCCTGCGAGACCATCCGCCAGAGTACGGTGTTTACTACCCATACACCGGTGCCGGCCGGTCACGACGTATTTCCCCATCATCTCATGGACCGGTACTTTGCCGGCTATTGGGAGCAGTTGGGCCTCTCGCGAGAAGACTTTCTCCGCCTAGGAGATACTCCCGAATCCCAGGGGCAAGGCTTCAACATGACGGCACTTGCTCTCCGGCTAGCCGCTCATGTGAACGGGGTCAGTCGTGAACACGGGCAGCTCTCGCGAAAAATGTGGAACCATATGTGGCCGGGATTACCGACCGAGCAAGTCCCGATCCGCAGCGTGACCAACGGCATCCATGCGCCGACCTGGATCGCGCCGGAACTCAACCAGCTTTACGGCAAGTATCTCGGCCCCGAATGGGCAGAGAAATGCGACGGCACGGCGCTGTGGCAACGGGTCCTGGATATTCCCGACCATGAACTCTGGGCCGTACGCCAAACCATGAAACGCAAACTCATGAGCTTCATCCGGGAACGTGCCCGGAGCGGCTGGATGCAAGGGCATCTCCAAGCCTCGCAGGTCTTAACGCGAGGCACGCTGCTCGACCCCGAAGCACTCACCATCGGCTTCGCCAGGCGCTTTGCCACCTACAAGCGGGCAACCTTGTTGTTCCGCGATCTCGAACGGCTGAAACGGTTGCTCCATAACCAGTGGCGTCCCGTCCAATTGATCTTTGCCGGCAAAGCCCACCCGGCCGATGAACCTGGTCGCTATTTCATTCATGAAGTGTTGAGCTTTTGCGACGACCATAAGTTGGGCGGCCACGTAGCGTTCCTGGAAAACTATGATATGCACATGGCGAAGTTCCTCGTCCAAGGGGTCGATATTTGGCTCAACACCCCGCGTTTTCCCTTGGAGGCGAGCGGAACGAGCGGGCAAAAAGCCGCGCTCAACGGCGTCATCAACCTCAGCGTCCTTGATGGGTGGTGGAAAGAAGGCTACAACGGAGCCAACGGATGGGGCATTGAACCCTTAGTCGGGGACCAAGACGTCCAGGCCCAGGACGAGCATGACGCGCAACAGCTCTACCGCATACTCGAGCAAGAAGGCATTCCCCTTTACTATCAACGAGACCTTGACGGGATACCCCGCGGCTGGTTGCAGATCATGAAGGAAAGTCTGCGGACCAATGCCCCCCGCTTCTGCACCAAACGGATGGTCAAGGAATACGTCGACACGATGTATGCGCCCGCCATGGCCCTCGCGCCCTCGTCATGGTAACAGGCCGTGAAACGTGAATCGTTACACGTGAAAGGTTTCGGAGAAAGAGTCCTCGTTAGTCCTACGTTTCACCTTTCACGTCTTACCTTATTGGAGAGAGCCCGTCGCTACGCCACCTCAGCACCCCTAAAGCTGTTCCTGCTGCTCACCCTCGGGACGATTGTCGTGAGCCTGCCTCCTGCGGAAGCACGCACGCCGATGACGCCCATCGGCTCAGCCCTCGAACGTGAGGCCACGGACGCATTCAACCACGCCGAATACGACCGGGTCCTGAAACTCTGGCGATCGCTTCCGCCAGAGTCCACCGCGTCGAAACCGCTCATCCTCCTCGCCTTCCAGAGTGCCCTCAAGCTTGGGCGACCAGAAGAAGCCCTCACCCTCTATCAACGGCTAGTCCCTACAGATCAACCGGACGATCCAACTCTCCTACGACCCTTGGCGCTCAGTTTTCTGACCAGCCATGTCCACGACTCACAAGAATATGTGCGGATCGCGGCCTACACCATGCTGGCTGAACTCGGCCTTACAGAAACACAGGCCGTCCTGGAAGACGGGCTGCTTGATGCATCGGTCCTGGTGCGAACTCGAGCCGCAGACGCCATCGGCAAAGCTGGACTCGCAGGAAAGTCCGGCCCCTTGCGACGGGCCCTGAACGACGCGATGCCGGCGGTGCGAATTGCCGCAATGAACGCGCTCAGTGAGGCCAACGTCACCGACATCATGCCCTACCTCATCGAAGTCGCTAGAACGGACGACGGACCGGAGTCCGTGTTTGCCTATGCCGCACTGTATCGGCTCGGCAAACAGGACATGCTGACCGACATCACCGGAGCAGCGACACTTCCGGACCCCGATATCCGCATGGCAGCCTTGGGGGTTTTGGGGCGGCTGAAGCGCGCATCGAGTCTGTCGGTCCTGAGCCAAGGTGTATACGATCCTGAGCCGTCGGTGCGTGCGTTCGCCGCTGGTGCATTGGGAGAGTATGGACAGGCCAATGGCGTTGGGCCATTAACCCATGCCCTAGGAGACGAAAGCGCGCGCGTGCGCGCGGTTGCAGCCACGAGTCTTGGGCGGCTGGGGATTCGCGAAAATCACCCGTTGCTGCGGGCTCTGACACGCGATGCCAACATGCAGGTACGGGCGAGCGCGGTGGAAGGACTGCTTCGATTGGGCGACACATCGGCTATCTTGCTCGCCTCGGACTTGGCGAAACATCCGGACCCCTCTATCCGAGCAGCGGCAGCCCATGCGCTGTCGGCCACCTCCGACAAGCAAGCGGTGGCCGTCTTACAGACGCTCCTGCAAGACCAGCAACCACAACCGCGGCTCTTCGCGGTAAAAGCCTTGGGCAAGAGCGTCACACAAGTGACGCCGTTACTCAAAAACGGCTTACAGGACTCAGACGTCGCCATTCGCCTTGCTGCGGCAGGAAGTCTGCTCCAACAACTCAGCCAGCCCAAAGCGGTTCCTAGCAGGCTGCGAAAAAAATAGTATCGGCATAACAGAACTTCGATGATCTGCTCGTCTGGGGCCAAGCCCGGTTTGTCTAGTCTGTCTCATCTGTTTGGTCTATCTCGTTATGTTGTTTGGACCAGATAGACCAAAGCAACCAGATGAGCCAGAGAGACCAGACAGACCGAACAGACCAAATGAACAAGACAGGCTGGCGGTTTTTCTCAGCATCCTGTAAAGTTCGTCCGCCGAAAGGATAGCGCTATGTGGAAATTTGTCGCCGCTCTTGCTCTGCTTGCCATGTCGTTTGGTATCGGATTTTATTTCGGCCAACGTCCGGTCGGCACGCTGCAACAAACGGTCTCGGACCTCCAACAATCACTCAAAGATACGTCGCGCAATATCTTCGACACCACGATGGGAATCGAGCGAGACCTGCGCAGGCGGCAGGGACTCATCGACACCAAGTCACGGGTGGTGCAGGCAAAATCAGAACTGTTCGATAAAAACTTTGGGGAAGCTGCCACACAACTAGGCGAGGCGGCCGAGACGCTGGAGAAGGCCACGAAGGGCGCGAAGCAGGACGATTCGATCCTCGCCTTGCGGGCGCTGACCGGAACGCTTCGGGAAGTGCGACTAGAGTTGTCGATGGGGAAACCGGTGTCGATGAAGAAACTCGATGATCTTCAGCGGGAAGTTGACCGGCAGCTGAATAAGTAATCACTAGCAGGATGCTCAAAAAGGCTGTCCGCAAGGCCGCAGGCGAATCGAAGCCGGAGGCGTACCCTCGGGGGTACGTTGAGGATTTCGATGAGTCGAGAACGAAGCTGGCGGGCTTTTTCAGCGTCCTGCCGGCTGCTTCTTCCACTTCGCGAGTATCCGCTCCACCCGCATCCGCACCACTAAATCCGGGTCCTTCATCAACGGCTTGATCGCATCGCGGGCCCGGTCATCGCCGATCGCCTCGAGCGCCGCTGCGGCCGTCAAACGGGTAAACCAATCACTGTCGGCGAGCATGTCGATGAGCGGGTCAATCGCCTCGACATTTTTGATCCGCCCTAAGGCCAGGACCGCTTGCTTCCGAACATTCTCGTCTTTGTCTTTCAGCGCGTTGATCAATCGCGCTACCGCCGGTCCACCAAGCTCGACCAACGCGTTGACCGCATCGTCTTTGAACTCGTCGTTCCGCAACTGCAGCATGAGAGGATCGAGCACACGCTCGTCGCGAATCTTCCCTAACGCGGCAATCGCATACTTCCGAACGTCCCAATCGCGGAGCAGCTTGATCAACAGTTCGACGGCGAGAGAACCACTCTGCCCCAATCCTTCGATCGCGACTTCCCGAACCTGCCAATCCCCGTCACGCAAGGCCCTACACAGCGGTTCCACGCAACGCTCATCACCCATTTCACCGAGCGTGATGGCGGCCTCGCGACGAACTACCCAATCGGGATCCTTGAGCAGATCGATCTGGATCTCGATCTCGTCCCTGACCTTCTCTTCTTCAAGGACGACCTGCGCGGTCAGTTCCGCTGTCGGCGCAACTGGTACCGGTTGCGCTCCTGTAAAATCCGCCGCCACCTGATCGGTAAATTCATCGGTCACCGTCTCTGAAACGGCGGGAGTCGCGCGCTCTTCTTTGGGTTGTGACTGTTCCATTGGTACTGCCTAATGACTCACTCGTCCGTCAACTGCCTCGACAAGGTGACTACTTCGCAGCGGGAGCGGCTGTTTTTTTGCTCGCAGAATTTTTCTTGCGCAGCGCTAACGAACGCCGCTTCCGTTGTGTCCGTCGCAGCCGCTTCTGTAGCGAGCGAAGGGCTTCATCCTCTTTGGAGCTCTTGTGGTCGGTCAATTTCGCCGCCACCTTCTTTTTCAGTCTGGTTTCGTCCGATTCATCTGTCGTTTTTTTTGCCATTCGGATTCGGGCCTCCCTGTATACTTAATTGATCTAATTGACTCTCCGCTCCCAGCGGCAGCGAGTTTCTGAGTCTAGTAGAGCGCTTCACACCCTGTCAACCGAGGCCTTTCCTCACTTGGACCTTCCTTGTTATTCTACCGGAATCTGAGAGACTGACTACTGGGTACACAGACTCTATTCCATAATCGCACATCGACGCGGCGCCAGGCCCATTGCGAATTGACACCCTCGCCCCCTCGTCTCTAGAATGCCGAAATGATGAATGATCGCTTTCTCAAAGCCTGCCGGCGTGAGCCGGTTGATTGTACACCGGTCTGGTTCATGCGCCAGGCGGGCCGGTATATGGCGGAATATCGTGCGCTCCGCGCGAAGCACTCGATCCTTGAATTGTGCAAGACGCCCGAGTTGGCGGCGCAGGTCACGCTCCAGCCGATCGATCGCTTTCCGCTCGATGCAGCCATCATTTTTGCCGACATCCTGTTGCCGCTTGAACCGATGGGCCTCAGCCTGGAGTTCGCGGAGGGTGAGGGACCGGTCATCCACAATCCGATACGAGACCAGGCGGCGGTTGAACGGCTCAACGTCATTGACGGGGGCGAACTTGACTATGTGGCCGAAGCCATCCGGCAGGCTCGCCGCGCCTTGAACGGGCGGGTGCCGTTGATTGGATTTGCCGGGGCGCCCTTCACGCTCGCGAGCTATGCCATTGAGGGCGGAAGCTCGCGGAACTATCTCCTCACCAAGCAATTAATGTATCGCGAGCCAACAGTGTGGCACCAACTCATGGACAAATTTGCGCGGGTGATCACCGGCTATCTGCGGCGGCAGATCAAGGCCGGCGCGCAGGCGGTTCAATTGTTCGACAGTTGGGTGGGGTGCCTCTCGGTCGGCGACTATGTTGAGTATGTGATGCCGCATGTCCAATTGATTTTTGAGGGGCTGAAACGGGAAGGCGTGCCGATGATTCATTTTGGCACGGGCACCTCGGCAATGCTTCGTCAGATGCGAGAGGCGGGAGGGGATGTCATCGGGGTCGACTGGCGCATCCATCTCGATGAGGCCTGGGCCACTGTGGGGCATGACGTGGCGGTACAGGGGAATCTCGATCCCATAACGTTGTTTGCGCCGTTGCCTGAAATCGAACGTCGCGTGGCAGATATTCTACGCCGGGCCGCTGGACGCCCGGGGCATATCTTTAATCTAGGCCATGGGATTTTGCCGACGACGCCGATCGAACATGTGGCCGCGACCATCGACATGGTCCACAAGCTGAGTCAACGCTAGGAATACGTTATTCGTTACACGTGAATCGTCATTCGAGAAGACTCCCTGCGTTTAACGATTCACGAATAACGAGGAGCAGGCATGTCAGAATCGCAACGTCCCATTGCCGTGCTGTTGATGGCGATGGGTGGGCCGGATAGCCTGGAGAATGTGGAGCCGTTCCTGCTGGATGTGCGAGGCGGTCGTCCCACGCCGCCTGAACTGGTCGAAGAGATTCGAGAACGGTATCGAGCGACGGGCGGGAAGTCTCCGGCGGTCGGGATCACAAAGGATGTGGCGAAGAAGCTCGAGCAGCGGTTGAACGACGCCGGTGGCGAGCGCTACCGGGTCTATGTCGGGTTGCGGCATTGGCATCCGTTTATCAAGGAGACCTATGCAGAGTTGCTCGGCGACGCTCCTGAACACATCATCGGTTTCTGTCTGGCCCCGCAACAGTCCTCTCTGAGTACCGGGGCCTATCGGAAGAAAGTTGAAGAGGCACGGTCTGCGCTTCAGAGTACCTGCCCAGTGAGTTACGTCGGCAGTTGGCATCGACATCCCGGGCTAATTGCGGCGATCATCGAGAACATCCACCAGGCGCTGCTGAAGTTCCCTGCCGATGTGCGGGCGAGGGCGCCGGTCCTTTTTACGGCGCATAGCTTGCCGGAGCGTATCGTCGCGATGAAGGATTCCTATCCCGACGAGGTGCACGGCACGGTTGAGGCGGTGACGGCGCTGCTGGGCGGCAGGCCCACGCTCTTTGCCTACCAAAGTCAGGGCCGATCGGCAGAAACGTGGCTGGGGCCGACCGTAGAATCGGTCGTGGAAGAGCTGGCGCGCGAGGGGCATCGACAGGTGCTGGTTGCGCCGATCGGCTTTCTCTGTGACCATGTGGAAACGCTCTACGATATCGATATCGAATTGAAACAGTTCGCGGCTAGTCGAGGCCTTCAACTCGAGCGCATCGCGATGCTGAACGACTCGCCTGCCCTCATCGACACGCTGGTCTCTGTGCTCAGGGCACACGAATCATCTCTCTGCAGTATCTCGTGAACAATATCCGTACAGTCGCCGTTATCGGTGGAGGCATTTCCGGTCTCTCGACGGCCTATGCCCTTCAAGAACGGGCGGCGGCGGCCGGTATCCCGATCCGCTGTACGGTGGTCGATGCTGCTTCAGACTGGGGAGGCAAGATCGTCACCCATCGGATCGGCGATCTTGTGACGGAAGCGGGACCCGATTCCTTTCTGTCTCAGAAGCCAGCCGGCCTCGAGCTCTGTGACAAATTGGGGCTGACCGATCAGCTCATCAACACCAACGAGACCAGCAAAAGAGCCTGTGTCTTCTCACGTGGCCGTCTGCATGAACTGCCAGAGGGATTAGTCGTCATTGTCCCCAGTCAGTTGGGTCCCTTTCTCCGAAGCGGCCTCTTGAGTTGGGCGGGGCTCGCGCGGATGGGACTGGATGTGGTCGTGCCAGCGAAACGGTCGCCGGAGGATGAATCGCTGGCATCGTTCTTCCGGCGGCGCGTTGGTCGGCAGGCGTTCGAGCGGATGCTGGAACCCTTGA
Organism: Nitrospirota bacterium; assembly: GCA_032123755.1. GTDB lineage: Bacteria > Nitrospirota > Nitrospiria > Nitrospirales > Nitrospiraceae > Palsa-1315. Next base: position 3,382 of record JAQBES010000054.1, on the reverse strand, counting down.
TGGCCGGCATCTATGCGGGAGACGCGGAACAGATGAGCGTGCAGGCAACCTTCCCACGATTTGTTGAGCTGGAACAACAGTATGGAAGTGTGATTCGCGGGATGATGGCATCCCGGAAATCCACTTCATCAGCCACGCACTCCGGCCCGAAGCGCACGATGTTTGTCAGCCTCAAGAACGGGTTGTCGGATCTGGTTGCCGCCCTCGTCCACCGATTGACGGACCAAGGCGTCACACTCAGAGGAGGTTGTGCCGTGGACGCCCTGCGTGTGCGATCCCATCAGCCAGGTCGCTGGATGTACGACGTCATCCTCAATGACGGCTCGTCCTTGTCCGTGGACAGTCTCGTGCTGGCAACCCCAGCCTATGTGTCGGCGGAGCTGGTTCGTCCGCTCACACCCACTGCCGGTGGGTTACTGGAGATGATTCCCTATGCGTCTACGGCGACGATCGCAATGGCCTATCCGCGTGCAGCGTTGTCCGGCGCGGCTGAAGGCTTCGGTTTTATTGTCCCGCGGGCAGAAGGACGCGACCTCATTGCAGCAACCTGGACATCGCTCAAGTGGCCCCACCGCGCGCCGCCGGATCAACTGCTGGTGCGTTGTTATGTCGGCGGAGTCGGGCGAGAAGCCATTCTTCAATTGGACGATCAGGTCTTGGTGGCGCGGGTCCGGAAAGAATTGGCCAGTATGTGCGGCGTGACAGCGGAGCCTGGGTTCGTGGAAGTCAATCGCTGGATGAGAGCCATGCCACAGTATACGTTGGGACATCTCGAACGGCTGACCCAGATTGAAGCAGCACTTAGTCGCTATGGGGGACTGATCCTCACGGGGGCCGGCTATCGAGGCGTTGGGATTCCGGACTGTATCCGTGACGGGGCGATCGCGGCCGATCAGGTCGTGCGCTACTTATCGGGAGAACGATCGTCATGAGAAACGAGGAATAACAATGGATGCCCGAATGCAGGTTTCGAATGTGACTGGACCGTACCGCGAACCTCGCGAGCAGGTGTTTTCCTATGACTATTCGATCCAACGGGCGTCCTGGCCGACCGCCCAGGCTGTACGCGTAAAGGTGGCAATTCCGGAGGAATTGGATGTGCTTCGTGGCAAAATTTTTGGGGCCATCGCAGGAACACCGGGTCAGCAACTCATGACTTCAAAATTCTTGTCACGGCATATCGCGGACGAAAAAATCCGCATCGCCGACGCAGAGGGCATGTTGGCGGAACGTCGCGATACTGTCGTGGCTCCCTTCACCGGTCCATTGGTTCATCTGTTCCCCCGGCTCGACGCCTGGGCGACTGAACAGCGGGACGCGTTGCGGGCAGAAATCAAAACGTTGGTTGGATTGTAGAAAGGCTATTGCGGAAGCAGGCTGCTCAAAAAGTCCGCCAGCATGGCCGCAGCGAGCTATCACGTAATAAGGGGTGGCTGGGATGATCCCAACTGCGCGCTTTCCCAATCCTCTATTTCACTTTCAAGGGTAGCCTGGTCGATCCTCGATTGTGCGCGTTCCGCGAGCAGGAGGACGACCAGACTACCCAGACCATTTTTCAGCAGCCTGCTAGAAGATTTTCCGATACCGCTTCGAATGCACGCCTGACTCGTCGGCAAAGCCGAGAGAGGCACTGTCGGGATTGCCTGTGTCGTTGAGATCGATTCGATAGTGCCCACGAATAGCTTCCATCGCCACTTCGAAGGGAATGGCCTGGGGATATAGGTTGCCCGGTGCATGCGCGCCGCGGGTCAGGGTGCGAATCACATCGGGCTGTGCGTACTGGGCGTCGGATACAATGAAGATATCGGCGACGGCGTGATCCCCCAGTTTGTGACCGGCCGTGGTGGCGGGCAGGAGATCGGTCAAGGTGCCGGAGAGCCGGTCCTTCTTAAACAGCTTCAAGAGTCCGGCGACTTGGCTCTCGGTTGCTTCTGGAGGGACAGTGAGACTGATGGCATTCATGTCCGAGACGGTTGCCTGGACTTTGAAGAGCACAGGCGCCGCTTCGGGATCTTCGATGACCGGTCCAGTTGGACCTTCCGTTCCGGTGGCTTGTTTGTTCTTCGAGCTGGGCACGATGAGAAACACAAAAAGCCAGAGTCCTAACAAAATGCCTAAGATGACGATCAGGGGGTGGACTCCGGCACGCTTGCCTTCTTCGTAGGGGTGGGGCTCATCACTCATGACGACGTTCCTCGGTGGCAGTGGCAAGATTCTGCTTCTTGGCTTCGTCCCACAGTCGGTCCATTTCTGCAAACGAGAGTTCTCCAACCGCACGGCCCGACGCGGTCGCCCGGGCTTCGATGAATTGAAATCGTTCGACGAATCGGTTGGCGGCTTGCCGCAAGGCGTCTTCGGGGTTCACTTTGATGAAGCGGGCGAGATTCACAAGTGAAAACACCACGTCGCCGAACTCCGCAACGATCTGCGACTGCCGGGCTGTTGCGGCCGCAACGTCGGGCTCTGTCTGGTTCGCCGCAGGGGCTCTGAGCGCGACGCGGAGCTCCTGAATTTCTTCCTCAATCTTGCCAAGGACCTGATCAAAGCCTTTTGCGTCGTGGGTCCAATCGAAGCCGACACGCGAAGCGCGTGCTTGAATTTGATAGGCCCTCAGGAGAGCCGGCAGTGTCTGCGGCACGCCGTCGAGCACCGAGTCTGGTCGGCCAGAAGCTTGCCGTTCCGTGCGTTTGATATCTTCCCATCGCGCGACCACCTGGTCAGCATTCGTCGGAGTGAGATCTGCTGCCCCATTTCCAAATACGTGGGGGTGCCCCCGGATCAGTTTGTCGGCCAATTGCTCAAGCACGTCCTCGATGGTAAAGCTGCCGGCCTCTGAAGCGATCTGACTATGAAAGAGCACTTGCAGCAGCACATCGCCCAATTCCTCCGGGAGTTTGGCGCGGTCCTGATGGTCGAGAATTTCTAATACTTCGTAGGTTTCTTCGAGAAGATAGGGTTTCAGCGACTCATGTGTTTGCTTGCGGTCCCAGGGACATCCATTCGGCGCGCGCAACGCGGCCATCAAATCGACAAGTGTATGAAATCGTTTCGACATCGTTGTCCTCATGGTCTTTCGCTATTGGGCGCTCATTATACCCGGTTCTCGGCAAGCTTCCATCGGGCGGTGCGGCTTGCGCCTCTCCAGGGCCTATGATAGGGTACCATCGCTGCATCTGGAGCGGGGGAAAGGCCTGTGGCCGCAGAACAAGAAGAAGGATTTGTCGTTCGGGACCGGCGGGGCGGGAGTGGGCCCGACCGTCCATCCGCCGCTGCGGACGCCGCGGCGGAGGTAACGCTCCACCAGGAGGCAGCACCCTCTGATCCACACCAGGGTTCGGGAATCCCCGTCACCTTTTCATCCTTCGTCATCTCTTTGGGCAGT
>JAQBES010000053.1:0-23178 GCA_032123755.1 Nitrospirota bacterium | reverse complement strand
CATACCCCTTACCCTTCACCATTTTAAAGAATAATGCCCCGCTCACGCGCCAGCTTGCTCTTCACCATTGTGAACATCCGCTGAAAGTCCACGTGCCCCCGCTCGATGTCTTGCTCGTAGGCCTTCAACAGCTGCCGCACTTCGGCATTCAAGCGGTCTTCGACCGACAGTTCCTCGATAATGGCATGATCGATCTGCTCGATGAACGATTTGCGATCCCCGACGATCGCTACCTGCCCCTCCTGCTGCAGCCTGGTGGCGAGGGACTCCGAGATGTGGCGAATGCGTTCTTTCGACAATCGCATGGCTAACGATCCATGGAAAAACCATGTGTGCACACAACCTGAAAACATTCCCACAGGATGGTCAAAAAGGTCGTCCAGCGAGGCCGCAGCGAGTGAAGGCCCGAGGCGTACCCTCTGGGTACGTTGAGGGTCTAAACGATGCGAGAACGATGCTGGCGGCCTTTTTCACCATGCTGTTAGATCCGTTCGATTCGAATGGTCGATATATCCATCACACGCCGCAGCATCGTGGCATCCCCGAGAATGCGGCCGATCACATTGACACGGTCGGCCGGGACCGGATCCTGCCCCATACTCATCGGCGTGCGTCCAAAGAAAATGGCCAGGACCTGCCCGGCCCCCCAAAATGCCACATCGCCGACCTTGACATGATTCGTCGCCGTCTCTCGATGGTCCTTTACCCCGGCCAGTTTACAATAGAACTCTTCGCCCCACGTGTTGACCGGACTTTCAACCGGCAACGCGGCATAGACTTCCTGCGCCGTCTTCGTTGACTTGAGTTCCGCGTCGAGCTGCACAGAGCCGACGGTGATGCGAATTTTGTTGGGGAGATCAGCCATGCGTTCCAATCGGTCGCCTCTCGGCGACCATCAGATGAAAACCCGCTCAGGCAGCGGACTTTAGCTTGTTTATTCGATGAAATCAAGGCTACAATCCCGCGATCACATGCTTGCATCATCCTTCGTTCTTCTCAAAGGTATCGGCCAAAGCTCCGAACGCCGTCTCTGGCAGGAGGGCATTCTCGATTGGGCTTCATTCCTCAGGTCTCCGACCCTGCCCGGCATTTCCTCGACCAGAAAAGAGTGGTACGACCGTGAACTCGTCACAGCCCAATCGCGCCTGGAAGAAGGTGACGCACACTTCTTCGGCACATGCTTGAAGAGTCGGGAGCACTGGCGCCTCTTCGAAACCTTTCGACATCGTACGCTCTATCTGGATATCGAGACGACAGGACTATCTGCGCGCGAGGGCCATGTGACGGTGGTCGGATTGTATCGCAACGGGCACATGATGAGCCTGGTCCGCGGGGAATCGTTAACGGAGGAACGATTGCACGCGGAACTGGAGCAGACTGACCTCTTCATTACGTTTTTCGGCAGCGGATTTGACATTCCCTACTTGCAAGCAAAGTTCCCCCGGTTGAATTTCAAGAAACCGCACTTCGATCTGTGCTTCGCAGCGCGCAGGCTCGGCATGCAGGGGGGGCTGAAACATATCGAGCATGAACTCCAGATTGAGCGCGAGACCGATGTGGTGGGGCTCGACGGATGGGAAGCCGTTCGCCTGTGGCACCAGTGGTGCGCGGGAGATGAGGCTGCACGCGATTTGTTGTTGAGATACAACGCGGCCGACACCCAGAATCTCGAACTGCTCGCAGCATTGCTTTACGACCAGATGGTCGGGCGATTCGGCCCATCTTCTGTTGGATTTCCGCCGAACCGTCGTCAAGAGCCGGCCGAGGTTGCTCCGTGACACAGCCCCAACAGTGGACCGGCGTCGGTCGAACCGAGACGGGTCATGTTCGCGCATCGAACCAAGATGCGCTGGTTCTCCTGAATGACTACGGTGTCTGGATCGTGGCAGATGGAATGAGTGGTCACCCGGCAGGGGATCTCGCAGCCCAAACCGCCATAGCCGCGGCCACAGAGCGAGCGCGAGAACGTGCGGCCTGGCTCCGCGAGCACCAGAATGCGGGCTCCGAATTCGTGGCAGACCTCGTGACAAACGCCAATCAACGAGTCCATGACGTCATCTTGACGAAACCGTTCTTGAAAGGGATGGGCACGACCATCGTCGCCTTGGCGATGACGCCGGCATCGATGCCGGTCGCCCATATCGCCCACTTGGGAGATAGCCGCGCCTATCTTTATCGGGCAGGACAACTCCAGCAATTGACGCGCGACCACACTCTCGTCGAGAAATTTGTGCAGCGTGGCCTGATCGACGCGGCCACGGCGCGCACACATCCTGAGCGGCACATCTTGACCAAAGGTCTGGGGATGGGCGTTGATATGAAACCGGAGCTGACTTCGACTCCAGTGACGCCGCAGGACCTAATTCTATTGTGCAGCGACGGGCTCACGAAAATGTTGGAAGACGCAGCCATCGCATCGGTGTTCTCCCGCGCAAACGGCAATCCCCACCGAGCCTGCCACGACCTGATCGAGCAAGCACTGGGCAGAGGGGGAGAAGATAATGTAACCGTCATCGTCGTGGCACACATGCCGCCTGCCGTTACAGCAGTTTAACCATTGACAAGACTCTATCGGCCCTGTAGCCTCAGCTTCCAGCCAGACAGTCTTTCCTCTCGTTTCCCTTGTGAACCTGACAGGAGCACCATCATGCGCGTGTCCGTACTGGTTCGTCTCATCGTGTACATGGTCATCAGTGGAGCCTGCTGGGTTCCTGCAGCCATGAGCGTCACCGCCGATACCACCGAACTCGAAACGACAGTCCGTGCCCTCGTGCGCGCCAATGCCGAGAAGGATTTGCCCGCCATGTCCAAGCTCATGGCCCACGATGCCGATATCACCAGCTATTCCATCGGAGGCCGAAAATACGTGGGATGGCCTGACCTCGAGCGAGATATCAAGGAGGAGTTTGCGAAAGTCGCTGCGCTCGACCTTCCCATTTCAGAACTCAAGGTGTGGTCGAAGGGAGATGTTGGGTGGTACACAATGGAACTGGACTATGTGCGCGTCCTCGGTCAGGGACCGGACCAGCAACGAGCCGTCCTGCCGTTACGGGAAACCGGTGTGCTTGAGCGTCGAAACGGCCATTGGATCCTCCTTTCCTGGCATGAATCTCTCCGCAATGCCAGCGGCGCGCTGCCGGTCGATGATCGGCAGAAAACCGCTGCACCACGCACCGTGGCTTCATCAACTGGCCAACCCTCCATCCCTGACTTGAGTGGGGAATGGGATATTCTCGAGGTGGAGGACGACAAGAGCTACAGGGCCACACTCGACAAAACCGGCAACGGCCCCTATACCCAGCAGGGTGGACGATTCGTCACTACGAAGTACGCCGACCATCTCTGGCAAGGCACCTGGCAGCAGCCAGGCAACGATCGCGAGGGAGAATTTGAACTCCTCCTCTCCGAGGACGGGACCCAGGCCAAGGGCGTGTGGTGGTATTCGCGGGTCGGCATCCAGAAGAATATTCCCCCTCGCGAACACGGCGGGACCTATGTCTGGAAACGGGTAACCCCGCCACCAACCGCACAATGACACCTGCATACCCCACAACCGTATACGAGCAACGCACCATCTATTCGTATGACCACTTCTTTTTCTTGGGAGATTTTATGCGTCAAGCACTCCTCACTCTGCTCGCCGGTATCTGTTTAGTGACCCCAGTCCTCGCAGACGGCGGTCACGACCACCATGCCGTTCCAACGCTTAAGAATCAAACGGCTACGACCGTGACGGTTCAGGACAATGTCGTCACCCTCACGTTTGGTCCTATCGACCTCCCGGCCGCTCACGAGGGAGAGCTGGCGGCGTCAATGCCTAAACACAACTTTCAGCTTCCCAAGGATATGTATATGGTGGGGTACAAAACCGCGGTCTTCACCAAAGAAGGAATGCCTCTCCCCAAGAACTACCTTCATCACATCCTGATGCTCAACAACAGCAAACCGAGCGTCTCATGCGAGGGCGAACCGTTGTTCTTTGCGGGAGCAGGGCTGGAGATGACTGAGACGCGTTTCCCTGACGGCTACGGGGTCAAGCTCGCCAAGGGTGATCACCTCATGTCAATTGTCGCGTTTTATCATAAGGCGCCGATCACCAAGGATGTGATGGCCACCTTCACCATGTATATGGCGCCCGAGGGCGCACCCATCAAAGAAATGGACGTGTATCAGGTGGGCGTGAATATTGTGTGTTTCAGCAAGTTCTCCCAGCGCGGCCCAGACCAGACGGATGAGGGGATTGAAATCACAACCGGAGTGAAGGTCCACAGCGCGCCACTCAAGTTCTCAATGGATGGCTGTGTGAAGTTCGCCTATCCACATGGGCATGACGAACTCTTAATGATCGGACTGGATAACAAGACCAAGAACCAGACCCTGTTGCGGACGGTCCCCGACGTCGCCCAGGACGGGACCTTTCTAGAATTTCAACCACATCAAGTCTATAAAGATAGTCAGGGGTTTCCTGTGACGAAGGCTGATGACTATGAAATGGTCATGGTCCATCACCATCCCTTGCAGAAAAAAGAAGCCCACCATGGGATGGGAAACTATTTGCTGTACATGACTCCTGGCGCCTGTTCGACGACACCTTTTACGCCACTCGCCAGCAAGTAGTGACAACCCACCCATACGTCGCCCGCTGCAGATCCAGCAGCGGGCGACGTTCCCTCATCAAACCCGCGCCCGTTTCCCTCTAATTCCGTTCAATTTTGTTCCTCATAGAAGTCCTTGAGGGCTCCCCCTACCAAAGAAGGAGCCTATTCCATCGCATGTAGACTGGGTTTCCCACCTCTGCCTGTGCTATTCACATCTGCATCCTCAGGCACGTGCCCCAAGTCGCTTGCAGCAGAAGAAATAGGGGCTGGTGTGTCTCAGATCACGTGAGGGCAAACCTTGTGATATCGCTCTGGGACTGGGCTTGCTCGAATTCCCGGGAAGCACAGGGATATCTTGATGCCGCAGAGTGAGCCGGTCACCATCCTGATTATCAGCGAACACGCTGAGTCGATTAAACTCGTCACCGTCAGTCTGCGCGGCTTCTTTCCCGGCTGCCGCGTGGACGTCGCCTATTCCGCCGAAGAAGCCCGTGCATGGGCGTCGTCGTACGAATGGACCCTCATCCTCATCGACGAACAGTGCCTCGCCGGGGACCATATCTCCTTACCAGGCGAATTCAAACGCCGCACACCGTATGCGGGGATTATTCTGCAGAGTGACCGCACCGATTCAGCCTCGGCGCTTCAAGCACTCCAGGCCGACGTTGATTTTTTCCTCTCGAAAAAATCACCGGCCTTTCTCACGGAACTCCTATTCTGTGCCAAGGAGGCCATCGAAAAATGTCACTTGAGAGTGGCCCTGGACCACGCGCACGAACGCCATCGTCGGCTCATCGAATCACTCAGCGACATTGTCTACGAACTGGATGCCAGCGGCTGTTTTGTGGCAGTCAGTCCGGGCATTGTCCCGCTATTAGGCTACTCCCCGGACGAACTCATCGGATTGCCCTATACGACTCTCGTTCCTCCTGGGCAGGAGTCGTTGGCTCGGTATCACCTCAACGAACGCCGCTCTGGAACGCGGGGCACCAGCCGCGTTGAATTGACCTTGCGGGGAAAACTCACGCAGGACAACAAGCCGCTGACCCTCACGGCGGAGGTCAACGCCAGAGGACTCTACGACCCCCTTCGCCGATTTCTCGGCACGGTAGGACTGATCCGAGACCTTTCCCAACCCAAACAACAAGACCGCACGATCCATCAACTTCGCCAACAACTCCAGCGTACGGATGAAGGGCTCGCGCTGGCCCAGCGAGTCACGCTGTTATCCCAACAGTTGCACGATTCACTGGCTTCACTGCCGACACAGTCCCAGCAACTGCTCACCACCATCCGCGACGCACGTCTAGACGACCAAGCTGAAACCCTCACCAGCCACGCCGCAGAAGCGACGAAACTCGGAGCACAGCTGGTGCAGGCCCTCCACGAGAGAGAGGAAGCTGTCTTAGGACACACGATCAACGAGATCCTTGACGCCATACTCACGTCCACAACCGAGGCAATCGTGGATGGTGCAGGCATCATACGGCGGTTCTCCTCGCACCTCCCTCCTCTCGTCGGCGATCGCGAGCAAGCCACGAAGCTCATTCACTCTCTCCTGAACTACGCGCAGACCTATGTGCGGACGGTCGGACGAGCGCATCGACTCATCGTGAGCACGCGCGCAGGTGGATCTTCCTCCATCTCAGCAGAGGCCCCCGCGCTCTTTCCTCTCGCCCCCCCGACCGATGTCGAAGTCGAACTGCTCGAATCCGATATGGCCTGGTCGTCACAATCTCCGGCTTCCTCACCCCCGTCCCTTGATCTCCTCGCGTCGTATGAGCTCGTCCGCCGACTGAGTGGCAATTTAGATTTGTCGGCCCCGATGCAGGGGCCCCTTCGTATAATCCTCCGTCTGCCGGTCGCCTCTCACCCCTCTCTCGAAATGCTCCCACTGCCTGCTGTCTCTGCCCCCCCGCCGGTACCAGCGCCTGACACGAAGAGCGCCACGACGGTACCTGTTCCGATAGTCGATTCTGATAGGCCGAAACAGGAACGGCGCCACGCACCTCGAATTCTCACCACCCTGCCTGCCACGATCACCGTCGGGTCAGCGATGTGGGAGGGCACCATTTCCAACCTCAGCCTCGGGGGGACCTGCGTCACGCTCCCCGGCGACTTTCCCACCGTCCCGCGACAAGACGCCTATGTCGTAGTCAAGACGGCAGTGGGCATTCTCGAGTTGCATGGAAGAGCACAGGAGCGCTCTGTCTCGCTCCAAACCAAGACACCAGCCTCTCAGTTGATTGTGACGTTTGAGCCTTCCAAACAAGAAGAGAGCGCCGTCCTGGCCTCGCTGGTCCAGGCGGCACAGGAACAGACGTTGCCTTTCTCCCTTGAAGTACTGCTTGCGGAAGAGCCGCAAGTCGAATTGACTACCATCAACCCTCTCTTTCCAGGCGAGCGGGAAGATTACGATCCGCGCGAGGCTGTCCGGGTGCCCTTGCAGCTCCCGGTCCAGCTCGAAGTCGTAGATTCTTCCGGTAAAAGTTATCGACTCGAAGCGCTCACCAGCAACTTCAGCCGAGACGGAGCCTGTCTTCATCTCAATGCTCGTCCTGATCTCCTGCGTGGTATTGCCACACTGCACTTCGCCGTCACACAGACACAGAAACACCCCGGGACCCATGAGCCTGGGGCGCCTGACGCGGCGCTGCCGGCCCGGATGATCTGGTTGGCTCCGGACCCCGCAGCGCCCAGCGAATTTCGCCATCAAGGCTCCGACCTTGCCTTTCGAATCGGTCTCCGCTTTCAGGGCCTCACACTCTACGCTGAGCGCGAAGTGCACCGTGTCGTCCGACAACATCTGACGTCCCCGGGCGAATCGGAACCCTCTTCGCAGCTAGCGTCGGTCGTCAGTATTCCGCGAGAGTGCCGGAATCCACGTGGCGAGGCGATTATGATCACCGACGACCATCTTCGCCAGTCGCTCGCACCCAACACACCGGTCGTCATCATCGCTCCCGGCTATGGCCAGACCGCGTTGGACGCTATGACTTTGTCGTACTACTTGGCACATCACCGGCTCCGTGTCTTGCGTTACGACCACACCAACCACGTGGGGCTGAGCGACGGCGAACTGCAACAGACGACCTTGCGGAGCATGCAAGCCGACCTTCTCAAAGTTGTGGAGTTTGTACAGCATACGTGGCCGACCGCTCCCCTGATTGTCATGGCGAGCGACGTGGCCGCACGCGTCGCCCTCAAGATGGCGGTGCAATCCCGTCCCCTCGACCTGCTTCTCCTAGTCAATCCGGTCGTCGATATTCAGGCCATGCTCATGACTGTCCATGGTCACGATCTCGTGGCCGACCACCAATACGGACTCCGACGCGGCATCGCGAATCTGCTCGGGCTCAACGTCAATGTCGATCGCTTTGTTGGAGATATCGTCGCAGGCCACTTTACGGATCTGGCTTCCACGCTTGCGGATCTGCGACTCCTTCGCTGTCCGTCAGCCATTCTCACCATTCCCAGCAGACCGCTCGGACCATTGCCTCCAGCCGACCTCCCACAGGCGTTTCTCACCGCGTTGGGAGCCCATACCCGTCTGGCAACAGTCCCCGCACCACTGATTGGCCAAGATCTCCCGCTCAATGAACAACACCCCCAGGCCTTCCGGCAGGTCCTGGAACAGATCGCCGCAACCGTCTCGCTGCCGACCATTCCGGCTGAATTCCAAGCACACACCCGTCGCATGCTGGCCCATCAACAGCGCATCGAGATGGAGCGCACCCGTCTTCGCCACAATCTCTCGCAGATCGCGCGTGAGGCCTTGAGGGTTGCGCACCTACAGCTTCCCCAACTCGGAAACCTCCATGAGCACTGGAAGCTCTTGGACGATCTCTACCGGCTGCTCAGCCCGCTCGAACCGGGCTCTATGCTTGCGGATGTGGGAGTCGGCCACGGCGATTTGGTTCGAGCCACGATGGTCAATCAGGCCTACCGCTCTCGACAGCGTGGATGGAGTCCGAAGCGCCCCGTTCAGGTGATCGGCCTGGAACATTCTCAAGACTCGTTGACGCAGGCCCGACAGAGTCTTCGTGCCTTGCATCGGGAACTCGACAGCGACTTCGGAGGCACCCTCACCATCCATCCCCCCCTGACAACCGAATGGATACAGGCGGATTGGACGCAGGGTCTTCCCTTCAAAGACCATTCCCTCCATCGCATCGTCTGCAACCTGTCACTCCCGTTCGTCCCCTCTCCACTGGTCACGATTCGGGAGCTGTACCGTATACTCCATCCGCAAGGGCGTTTAGTCCTCACGGTCTTCCACCCAGACACCGATCTCTCGGTAATCTATCGCCGGCATTTGCAGAGAGCGAATCAGGATGAGTTTAGTCCACAAGCCCACATCGTCCTGCACTACCTGGGGCGACTTCGAGAGGCCATTCGGCATGGATTGTTGCACACCTTCGATCGATCCTCACTGGCCTCGTTCCTCCAGCAAGCCGGCATCCTGACACCCCGCATCCTTCCTGCGCTCGATGGGCATGCCCTTTTCGCCGTCATCGAAAAAGGTAAATCCGCTAGCTGAACGTATCCTGGCCGTGTATACTCTCACTCGTACATCTTTGAACACATAAACGTTTTATGCTCAATCTGCATTTCCGCTGGCGGCTCACACGGTGCCCCAGCGTTCCCTGTTCGTTATGAAATCACACTCACCGAATACCGACATCTTGGGGCCTTCCTCCAGCGAGCTATTGGACATCATCACACAGTTTGCAGCCGACCTGGGAACGGTGACCGACCTGTCGACACTGGGGAATCGCATTATCCAAGAGCTGTGTCGCGCAGGCGCCACGACCCATGGGGCGCTGTTCCTGCTGGATCGCGAACACGAATGCTACCGCCGAGCCAGCATGGTTGGCCTGGTCGCCCCCACGCTTCTTCCTCCGATGCTGTCCGTGAGCCATCCTCTGCCCCACCACCTACTCACAACCAACCGGATTATGACGCAGGCCGACTCGGCCGTAGAACTCCAAGAGGCTGACTCCGGAGCCAGCGCACGTCTGGCCATGGAATCTATGCAGGCCACACGTATCGTGCCACACCTCAATAAAGGCCGTCTCATCGGCTTTTCACTCCTCGGCGCGACACAACCTTTGGCTGAAGAAAATGCGCTGACCAGATCCCTGCTCGCCGCGCTGGCACAAACGGCCACGAATGCGCTTGACACCATGGTGCTGTACGAGGACCTCCATCACTCGCACACACTCATGAAGCGCACAGATCGGCTGAAATCCCTTGAGACGATCGCCGGCGGCTTCGCCCACGAAATCAGAAACCCCCTCACGTCGATTAAAACCTTTATCCAATTGGCTCCTGAACGAAAAGACGATCCCCAATTTATTCAGGAATTCAGCAAAGTGGTGCTCGAGGATGTGTATCGGATCGAACGGCTGATCCAGGAAATACTCGACTACGCCCGCTATATGGAACCCAAGCTGACGGACGAGGACTTTAACGACATTGTCGCCTCGTGCTTGTATTTCATCGATGTCAAGGCGGACAGTCATGGGATCAAGATTCAAAAAGAGTTGGCGCCCGACCTGCCTCGTGTCATGCTGGATCGACAACAGATCAAGCAGGTCCTGCTCAATCTTTTCCTCAATGCCATGGACTCGATGGCAGGGGCGGGTGGGCGTTTACGCGTGCAGACCCGCCAGCTGGTGAAGCCGGGAGGAAAAGTCTGGGCCTACATCGAGATCGAGGATACCGGTGAGGGAATCCAGGATACGAATCTCGAACGCATTTTCGACCCGTTTTTCACGACGAAACACGAGAGCGGAGAACATGAAGGAACAGGACTTGGTTTGACGATAGTCCATCAAATTATCCAAGAACATCACGGCGAGATTCGGGTAAAGAGCTCGGTCGGTGTCGGCACCACATTTTTCGTGAGCCTGCCCGCGTTACCCGCATAGCCGCTAACACCCTATGGACACCAGTATGAAAAAACGAGTGCTGTTGATCGATGATGAGGCCCGGGTTAGGGCCTCATTGAAAGCGGTGCTGGAGCCGACCTACGAAACGATCCAAGCCGCCGACGCCCAGGAGGGACTCGAGCTGTTTCGCAAGGAAGCCCCCCATCTAGTCCTTCTGGACGTCATCCTGCCTGGCACCGACGGGCTGTCGGTACTCCAAACCCTACGCGCTGAGGACCGTACAGCACCGGTCATCATGTTGACAGGAACGAAATCGGTCAAAACCGCCGTCGATGCGATGAAGTTGGGCGCGGCCGACTACCTCTCGAAACCCTTCGATGTGGAAGAGCTCCGCATCGTCGTCGAACGTGCACTCAATGAAAAGGAACTCCAACAGGAAGTAAAACAACTCCGCGCACAAGTCGTTCGGCGCTACGCCTTTCACAACCTGATCGGCAAGAGCCCGTCGATGCAAGACATCTACACCAAGATCGAACAAGTCGCCGACAGCCGCACGACCGTCCTGATCGCCGGCGAGAGCGGCACGGGGAAAGAACTGGTCGCCAAGGCGCTCCACTACAATAGCGGCAGGAGTGAGCGCCCATTCATCGCGCTGAACTGCGCAGCCATTCCTGAAACGCTCATCGAGAGTGAACTGTTCGGCCATGAGAAAGGCTCGTTCACGGATGCCACGGCTCGTCGAGTTGGGCAATTTGAACTCGCCCATACCGGCACGCTCTTCCTCGACGAGATCGGCGACCTCAGCGCCATGACGCAAGCCAAGCTACTGCGCGTATTGCAGGAACGAGAATTTGCCAGAGTCGGTGGGGTGCAATCCATCAAGGTGGATGTGCGCATCGTGGCGGCGACAAACAAGAATCTCGAGGAACTCGTTCGGAAAGGACAATTCCGCGAAGACCTCTACTACCGTATCAACGTCATTGCACTGTATTTGCCCCCGCTCCGGGAGCGAGGTGAAGACGTTCCCCTCCTCGCCAAACATTTCCTGGCCAAACGAATCGAAGAGGACGATCGGCCACCCCAAGAGTTTTCCAAAGATGCCGTCGATCTTCTGTCACGCTATCCCTGGCCGGGCAATGTACGAGAGATGGAGAACATCATCGAACAGGCGTTCATTTGGTCCAAGGGATCGGATACCATCACCTCCGAACATCTCCCGACTATTCTCAAGAACGACACCCGATCCTCTTCACTCCGCGACGACACCCTCGCCGGGCGACTGTCGCTCGAAAAAGCCGTCATGGAGTTCGAGCGAGAAATTATCTTGGATGCTTTAAAACGGACTAACTACATCCAAACCCATGCCGCTAACCTGCTGGGAATCAGCCGCCGGATGCTTAAGTACCGCATGGATACACTGGGAATCGGCCGACCCGATCAGGAAGTCAGCACCGAACCACAGGCCGTAGTGCAAGAATAGCACAACAATCCCCCCACCTGCGTCTTTTTTGCACAGTTGGGCATGGTACATTTTGGCTAATATACGTATTGTTTCGTTCAATAGAACTACATATGGGTCCCACTTGTGCACAAACCACATTCCATTGAGGCAGGAATGCTAACTCACTGAAATGGAATAATAATTGCTTTACAAAGTACGTATTTAGCGGTAGGAACACTCAATGAATTTAGCTGTGACTCCTGACCCGGCGAAAAATAAGCCGACCTTGCTCGTGGTTGACGACGAGGCAGGACCTCGTGACGCCCTGCGAGTGATTCTCCGCCCCTTTTTCAATATCCAGACAGCAGAATCAGCCAGCGCAGCAATTGACGTGCTGAACTCCCAGCCAATCGATCTCATTACACTCGACCAGAAGCTTCCAGATCGCCAGGGCATAGATCTCCTTCAGGACATCAAACAGCACCACGCCGACGTTGAGGTCATCATCATCACCGGGTACGGAAGCTTAAAGTCCGCCATGGAAGGGATACGCTATGGCGCCGCTGGCTACCTGCTTAAACCTTTCAACGTCACGGAATTGCTTTCCCTCGTCAACCAGACACTCGAAAAGAAACAACGGCTCGATTTTCTCAGAAAGTTTCTCAACACATCAACCGGCCTCTGGGGATCAGAAACAGCCTGTGCACAAGCCTGGAAGGAATTACTCGCGGGATACCAGGCGATCGGGAAATCTGTATCAGATAATCCCGCCCACTCTGGAGAAATACCGGACCTTCTCCCTCTACTCTCCGACCTGCTTGAAGCCAAGGACCGCCAGTTGCTCAACCACTGCAGCCGAGTCAGCTTCTACGCCACACTCTTGGCCAACCGCATCAACCTGACACTCGCTGAGCAGAAATCGCTGGCCTTGGGGGCGTTCCTCCACGACATCGGCAAGATAGGGCCTGAGACCTATCAATTTGCGGACGATGAAATCGCTATGACCGGGGAGTCTGTCGGCAATCGACACCACCCGGAGCAGGGTGCGAAACTCGTGTTGCCTCTCGGACTTCCGGCTGAGGTGGGACAGATTATTGCCTATCACCATGAACGGTGGAATGGCTCAGGCTATCCATTTGGACTTCAGAAAGAAGGAATTCCTCAACTAGCTCGCATCGTCTGTTTAGCCCAAACGTTCGACCACCTGACAGCTGAACTTCCTGGCCGGACTCCCCTCTCGATTGATGACGCCTGCCAACAGATACTTTCGTATGCCGGCACCCACTTCGAACCGAAGTTGACAGAACTCTTTGCGCGCGTGGTCCAGGAATGCAAGGCGTCCCTTCCTGCCATGGCCATGGCTACCACCCAGCCTGACCGATCCAACTCCTAACAACACATTCACTCAGATCGCTTCTCCTTCGCCCCCGCGATGAGTTCCGCTGCCGTTTCACGCACTTTTTTCGTAATGGTCAGACCGCTCAACATTCGGGCGATTTCTTCTTCTCTTCCCATCCCCTTGAGCGCTCTGACAGACGTGAATGTCCGTTGACCCTCCAGCCCCTTTTCCACAAGCAGATGATGTTCTGCTTGGGACGCAACCTGAGGAAGATGAGTGATACAAAACACTTGATGGAACGCCCCGAGCCTGCGCAACCTCGTTCCCATGGCTGCAGCAACTGCCCCACCGACACCCGTATCGATTTCGTCAAATACCAGGACCGGAACCTGGTCCATCTCAGCCAACACCGTCTTGAGTGCCAGCATGATACGCGAGAGTTCCCCGCCTGATGCCACCCGGCCCAAAGGTCTCGGCAGTTCTCCAGGATTGCTTGAGAGAAGGAATTCCACTCGATCGCACCCAGCCGATCCGAGCCCCTCGGCCGACTCATCGCTCGAGACCGTCACCTGAAAGATCGCCTGCTCCATTTTCAACGCTGTTAGCTCCCCTCCCACAAGCATCGTCATTCGCTTGGCCGCGTCAATTCGTTTCTTAGACAGCTGCTGTGCCAGCGTGCGGAGACGGCGGGCCTCTTCGTCCAGACGCGCCGTCAACTCGGTAGTTCCCGCTTCACGATTGTCCAATAACTGAAGCTCCTCCTGGACCCGTCTGCCAGTCACTAATACTGCCTCTACCGACCCTCCATACTTTTTCTTCAACCGATGGATCAGATCGAGTCGGTCCTCTACGACAGCCTGTCGGTCAGGATCGGCCTCTAACTGTTGGGTATAATCGCGCAGCCGCCCGGCAAGTTCTTTGAGTTGGATGACCGATTCCGTAGCAGCCTGTTCACAATCACTCATTGCTGGATCGGTCTGGGCCAATTCTGCAAGCGTTCGCCCGATCTGCCCTAGCCTGATGAGGATAGCCTGCTCATCCGCCTGCAACTCGGCATGAGCTTCGTGGGCCAATTCCCTGAGCCGATGCGCATGGACCAGTCGCTGCCGTTCGCTGCGGAGCTGCTCTTCTTCTTCAGGGAACAGCCCAGCTTGTTGGATCTCCTGGGCCTGGAATCGCAACATATCTTCACGTCTTGCACGATCGCCGACGTCACTCTGCAAGGCTTCTAACTGCGTGCGGAGTTCCTTCCATCCCTGGTAGGCCTGCTCATACCTCCCGCGTAGCTCATAGAGGCGGCCAAACGCATCGAGGGCATCTAACTGTTTGGTAATAGCCAGCAGCGATTGCTGCTCATGCTGGCCATGGATATCAACGAGGGTGCCCCCAAGTTCTTCGAGTACACGCAGGGGGCACAGGCTGCCGTTGACGTACACCCGGTGGCGACCAGATCGGGAGAGCACGCGCCGAAGAATCAGCTCGGATTCGTTCCGACCGATGGTTTCGTGCAGCCGCAGGCGTTGAAGAAGTGGATGGGTGTCCGGGAGGTGGAAGGCTGCTTCCAGCTGAGCCTCGTCTTCTCCGGAACGGATCTGGTCGGTCGAGGCTCGCCCGCCGACCAATAAGGCGATGGCATCAATGAGGAGAGATTTACCGGCCCCGGTTTCCCCGGTCAGGACCGTAAACCCGGACTGGAATTGAAGACTGAGCTGCTCAATGAGCGCGAAATTGACAATGCGCAACTCGGTGAGCATTGCGGCGGGTGACTATAATCCTTAGGCTGAGCCGGCTGGTTGCGCCAGCAACGAATCGATCATGTCCTTGAACTGCCGCTTCGGTCGCGCCCCAACGAGTTTCTCCACGACCTGCCCGTTCTTGAAAAACAGAATTGTCGGGATACTCATCACCTGATAGCGGCCTGCCACTTCTGGATTTTCATCGGTATTAAGCTTCCGTACTTTCATCTTCCCCGCATACTCTTTACCCAATTCCTCGATGATCGGAGCGACCATTTGGCACGGACCACACCAGACGGCCCAGAAATCTACCATCACGAGTTCAGAGGCCTTCATGACCTCTGCGTCCCACGTTGCATCTTCGACCTTCAGTGCATCACTTGCCACGTCGGATTCCTCCTTCGCTGAGTAGACGACAACAGTTGAGCCAGTTCCGCATCGTATACCAGCCCTCTTCGAGGAGTCAAATCCACAGGACCGGCGTATGCCAGTATCAGGGCCAGCCGGATAGCCGAGCGAGACTGGCGGGACGGGGCGAGATGAGGTGGAAATCCAATCTGTCCACGCCGTGCCATTCTCGCATATCTCGTGCGGCACGTGAACAGTCCGTTCATCGTCCATTCCCACCCATCTCAGGCTGGGGGATGACCGATTGTGGCCTCCCATACGGCCCTCCAGGCACAGTCCAGGGTAGACCTTTCTCTCCGATCAGGAGCGGGCTGAGGATACTTCGAACCACTGCCGTACCGAAGCTTTCCGTCCATCCGATCCCGGTCAGGCTCAACATGAAGTTGTACTGAGCCCGATCGGGAAATTCTAAATAATAGAGCCCCAGCGACCAACACTTACAGGGATTCTGGTAGAGGGCAACGACATCATACTCAGGGCTCCTGCCGTTCTTCACATCGTAGTAGCCCTTTGCGCCGACCGTCCACCCCCACGGTGTGCGAAACGCCCCTCCCGCAGTGACAAATTGGATCTCAGGGGTTGGGGCATAGACCTCATTGAATGAAATCGGATTCCACACGTCTCCGCGACGTACACGATTACCATCGTGGGTGAAGCGCTGCCCCACTTCGAGATACCAGTAGTTGGACTGCTGAACCCGAAGGTTGGTGTTGAATTGACTCACCGACGACCGGTAGGGATCGAAAAATGCATCGATGGTGAGATACTGGTTAATGGCAGGCTGCTGACCATAGACAGCCCCGGTGCCCTGGCCAGACGCGGCAGCTGCTAACTGGGCCGACGTGTACTGGGGTGTCGTATTGCCGATTGCCACCCTCATCCAGAGATCGGAGAATTTCTTTCCCTCAATGGCCACCGTCGCCGGCTGCAGCGGTTGCGTCAGCGACCCGAGCAGCGGGGAGACGCCGGGCGTGAAATCCCGCGCTCTTGTTTGCACGGCACCCGCGTGATAACTCTGGGCCATCGTGAAATCCAGCCAATTGAAGCTGCTGCTGCCCTCTTGTTCCAACAGCCGGCTGCGGATCGCGTAGGTCAGCAGGTTTTTCTTCGGTAGATCGTCCACCTGATCGATCTGAGTCAATTGCGACTGATTCGTCGGCGGAACATATTCATACATGACGCTGGGCTCAATGGTATGCAGTAACGTATTGCCCTCGCTCGTTCTGAAGCGGCGGCTCAGCTTCGATGTCGCATCAAGCCCCGCCCAAAAGGTCTCGCGATGCTGGCTATCAGAATTGTCCACCCCCCGCGAATAGTAGACCTCGCGCACTTTCACTTGGGGAGTCAGGCCCACGATATGGCCAAAATCCAGGACGTCTGTCGACAGTCCTGGGTGTACATCTATTCGATTCTGGGTAAATCCCTGCTCACGATAAAAATTTACGAAATTCATATCCGTACCCAGTAAGACCGGTGAATTGAACAATGAAAGATTCGGCAAACTATAGCCGATTTCCGGCAGGCGCTGAAACGTATCCGCTCCTCCCGATTGCAACGGCTGGAGATATTGACCGAGCAGGTAGGTGTTTCCGTAAGGCAGACGATGGGTCGCCAAGAAATTCGATTCGCTGCTGGGAAGGGCGCGCTGGGCTCCCGAGTTGCTCAACTGTTGCAGATAATTTGGGTCGGTCACCAAGTTGGCTTTAACCCGAAGCAACAAATCCCGCGTGACATACTGTGTATGCGTCCCGCTGATCAGAGCCCGAACCTGCTCCGCATCTTGTCCCGCCTGGCTTACGCCGGACACACTCGGCAACTCTGTCTGCCGCAGGGCACTGACGAGCCACTGCCCACGCGACCTCCGGTCCAGCACATAGCGATATTGCAAATCACTCCCGTAGCCGAGGCCGCTGTAATAGGAGGGAGAGATCGTCAGGTCCTGACTAGGATTGATGGCCCAAAAAAAGCTTTCTTGGAGATGCATGCCAAACCGATTATTGTACCCGACAATGGGAATAAGGAACCCCGTGCGTCGCTTGGAGAGCGGATACGTTAAGGTAGGAAGAGGAATCACCGGGACATCGTTTACGCAGAGCCATCCCCCCGTAAACGCCACATTGTCGCCGGCGTGCAGGTCAAGATCCTTGAACTGAAACCGCCAGGCCGGTGTCTCACCTTCCTGGGCATCGCAGTTCGTAAAGCGGCCCTCTTTCGCCCGATAATGGTCCTCTGAAAACCGTTGAATGAGGCGCCCCTCCACCGAGGTATTCGTGGATTTGAGATGCACCCGTCCGTGCGTGACCACCCCCGCCTCAGTATTCACGTTGAGTTCCAACTGTTCGGTCACGAGATCGGCTTTGGGATCGGTGAGTCGAACGTGGCCCGTGGCAATCAATACGCCGGGCAAGGTTTGGATGGTCATGTGATCGGCCGTCAAACGCAGGGTGCCCTGGTTGACTACCACCGAGCCATCGGCTTCGTAGATTTCTTGTTCTTGTAGATAATTGATTCGTTCTGCAGTGATATCGAGCGGGAGCGCACCGGGAGAAATCGTCGTTGCTGCGGAACCTCCCTCATTCCCTGCCGCATCCCCTGCGTACGGAAACAGTAGCCCCAGCATCAACCAACCAACCAGGCATATCCACAGCCGCGTCGCGATCCCTGCCATGTCAGCCCCGAAGCGGCGAAAACCCACAGCCACGGAACCAGGCCTTACACTCTCCTACGAGCATGAGCGAACCAGTCACACACACCAGACCGTCCGGCGTTGCTAGCTGTCTGGCCAGTGCCATTGCATCGCTGAACGACGGCACGACATGTGGGTGAGACAGCAGGCCTTGGAGCGAGGCTCGGAGTTCCTGAGCGGTGGCAGAGCGTGGGAGATCCGCCTGCGTCAATACCACCTCCTGGACAAGCGCCCTGAGCGGCTCGACAAAGCCCCGATGGTCCTTGTCGCGCATCATTCCAAGGACAAGGACCACGGGGCGGGACGGATGAGATCGGTCAGAGCCCGTAAGGTAGTCGGCCAAGGCCGTTGCGGCAGCTGGATTATGCGCGCCATCCAGCAGGATCGTCGGTCGGCGATCGACCACTTCCAATCGTCCAGCCCAGTTGACCATACGCAAGCCCGCTCGCACCGCCTCGGCCGTGACAGTAATCTCCTGCGAGGCCGCCGTCCCCAACAGCGCCAGCGCACAGGCGGCGTTATCAAGTTGGTGGCGACCCTCCAGCGCACAGGTCAGCTCGTCATATTGCATGCCAAGACCACGATAGGAAAATTGCCGGGTCGTTTCTCCCTCTGTGCGAAAGTTCTCGTTTATCCGAAACACTGGGGCCTGCCGCTCACGTGCCACCTGTTCAATCGTCCGCCACGCGTCATCTTCGAGCCGTCCCAGCACTACCGGCACCCCCTGCTTAATAATGCCGGCCTTCTCGAAGGCAATCGATGAAAGTGTGGTCCCCAAATATTCCTGATGATCGAGGGAAATCGTCGTCACCGCACAGGCCATAGGCGTGACCACGTTGGTCGCATCGAATCTGCCGCCCAATCCAACCTCTAACACAGCCACGTCGACCCCAGAGTCGGCAAAGTGCTGAAACGCCATCGCGGTTGTAAATTCGAAGAAGGTCGGCGACAGATCCGATTGACAGAGAGTCTGAATTTTCTCAGTCAATTGTGCCACCTGCAACTCAGCAATCATCTCGTCGTTCACACGGATCCGCTCTCGGAACTCCACGAGATGGGGCGAGGTATAGAGCCCTACTCGATACCCTGCCGCCTGCAACACGGCGGCGGCCATGGCCGCAGTGGATCCCTTTCCATTCGTGCCAGCGATGTGCAATGCACGGTACTGGGTCTGCGGCATGCCGAGCCGCACCATCAACGCCGTCATCGTCTCTAGACCCAGTTTGATGCCATGTTTTTGCAGGCGATACAAATAGGCCACTGCAGAGGAATAGGTCATGGTGTAACCGGGCAGGACGGAAAGTTAACCAGGGTTCCTCATGAATGTTGTGATGAGGTGATCGAGACCGAAGCCCGCCTGTCTTGTTCATTTGGTCTGTTCGGTCTGTCTGGTTTGTTTGGTTGCATGAGACTAACCAGACAGACCGGACTTGCCCAAGACGTGTGACCATCGAGTGTCCTGGTGTGTCAAAAATAGATTTTTCACAGCCAGTTAAAAATGGGCGACAAGGGCGCTTAAGGTTTCTTTCAGCTGCTTGCGCTCCACAATCATATCAATCATGCCGTGCTCCAACAGAAATTCAGCCCGCTGAAACTGATCCGGCAGCTGTTGTTTAATGGTCTGCTCGATCACGCGAGGACCGGCAAAGCCGATCAGTGCTTTCGGTTCGGCCAGAATCACATCGCCCAACATGGCGACGCTAGCGGTGACGCCCCCGAACGTGGGGTCGGCTAACAGACAAATAAACGGGAGTTTGGCCTCGCCAAGCTTGGCAACAGCGGCAGACGTCTTGGCCATCTGCATCAGGGAGAGAATCCCCTCTTGCATCCGGGCTCCTCCGGAGGTCGTGACTAAGAGGACTGGCAACCGGGCCTCCAGTGCGCGATCGATCGCCCGGCATATCTTTTCCCCGACGACCGACCCCATGCTGCCACCCATAAAGCTGAAGTCGAACAAGCAGAGCACCACACGGCGGCCGTTCATCATCCCTTCGCCGGTCATCATGGCATCTTTTCGGCCAGTCTTTCCCTGGTGTGCCTTCACGCGATCCTTGTACGATTTCGTGTCCTGAAAGTTCAGCGGGTCCTGGGGACCAAGCTCCGCATCCCACTCTTTGAACGTCCCGAGATCGACCAAGAGCGCAATGCGCTCCATGACAGAAATCGGGAAATGGTAGTCGCACTTCGGGCAGACCTTATTATTACGCTCGACCTCTTTGCGATAGACGATTTCTCGGCAGTGGTTGCACTTGAGCCACATCCCTTCGGAAATCTTGGATCGTTTCGGGAGTTCAGTCTCGGTCGATTTCTGTTTTTTAAACCAGGCCATTGTGCGCTCCTCCTAGGAGCCCGTCCGACATTGACCGTTCTACCGCGGCAAATGATCCGCGACCATCTGCGTCGTGCTCGGCTCGAAACAGTCCTCAATGTATTCCAGCGGATACACCTCCGGTTGTTCCAGGCCTGCGGCCTCGCATCTAGCCGCACCTCCTTCGCCTCGTTACGAAGGCACTGCCGGGCAGGCTCCTAGTCCGCCAGCGTGCCTCTCGCCACCCGTGAAGCGTATCTCGTTATTCGCGCGAGACTTGCGAGACAAGCGGGACGGATCGGAAGTTTCATCTTCGCGAGTCGCGCCTGTCGCGCACGTCTTGCTTGTCTCGCTCACAATTCACAAACGACGAATGAAGAGGATGGCAGAATACCATAGCCGCCCGCATGACGCACGTAGATTTCCCTTCGAGGAAGGCACCGTTCGGTTGTCAGAAGAGCTGACCACCGAAGGCGATGTGGAACATCATGGTGAGTCCGACGGCAACGCTCCCAAGACTCGCCAGCCCCTGGACCGTGAGAAAGACGGGACGCCCGAGGTTCAACGACCACAATACCGGAAGGCTCACGACTATCCCAACCAGCATCATCCCCATGATCGAGCCAAGCCCGAACACCGCGATATATGTCAGCCCCTCCGACACCGATCGCGCAGACGACAGTACGATCAACAGCAGCGCCGCCGACCCGGCCAGACCATGGGCCATGCCGATACAAAACGGTCGAACAGAATCACGCCACCAGTGTATATGTCCGTGATCCTCGGCCAGCGCATGACTATGCAGGTGCACGTGCCGATCACCGTCATGGTCGTGCGTATGCACATGCCAGCGTTCCCGGACTAACCGCACCCCGAGTATCCCGCCGAGGAGCACCAGCATAGCGCCCACGCCGAACTCAGCCGCCAACGCGAACGGTTCAGGGATCGACACACGAAGCACCAACACCACCGCCCCGACCAGCATCAACATGACCGTATGTCCAAGTCCCCAGCTGAATCCAATCATGCCGGAGGCGCGGAGCGAGGGCCGTTGTGCCAGTACCGTGGATACGGCAGCCAAATGGTCCGTGTCCAGAGCGTGACGGAGCCCCAGCACCAATCCAAGCCCTAAAATGGTCAGGAATTCAGTATCCAGCATACCGCTTCAACAGAATCACCCTATGGCACGCGTGTCAGAGACACGATGGGACGTCAACCGCCTCGAGCGTGCATTTCGAGATGTGGGTTTTCGCGAAGTTTCTCAATAGCGATGAATCCCCCGACACGCAACCCGTCCCGTTCAAGCGCCTTGCGCTCTTCTGCGCCTCGGTCGCGGCGACCTTCCCAGCCGGCGCGGAGCAAGGCCCGCATCTCGTCATCGGAGGCGCCGGCGCGAAGGGCCTTGCGCAGATCCGTTCCCGCCATCGCGTACAGACAGCGGTACCACATGCCATCGGCGGTCACTCGGCTGCGATCACAGGTCGCACAGAACGGCGTGGTCGTCGAAGGGATAATCCCAAAGGTCGTCCCATCCGGCAGCAGATATCGCTGCGCCGGCGCAGTTCCCCGCTCTGGCATCGGCTCGATCGTCCCGTAGTGCTCGCTCAGCAGGGTGAGCATCGCTGCTCCTGAGAGCACTTTTTGGTGAGACCACTCGTTCGCGCCACCGACGTCCATATATTCGATAAACCGAACTTCCGCCTGCACTTGTTTGCCAAACTCGATCAACGCGACCAACTCATCGTCGTTGAACCCCCGAATCGCCACCGTATCGATTTTCAAGCCAGTGAATCCAGCGCGAGCCACCGACTCAATCCCCTCCAACACACGCGCGTACTCATCACGGCGGGTCAGTTGGCGAAATCGTTCCGGTCTCAGCGTATCGAGGCTGACCGTGACACGGTGAAGCCCTGCCTCATACAAGGCCTCAGCCTGGTCCGCCAGAAGAATGCCATTCGTCGTCAGCGCGATATCCGTCACCCGCCGGTTTTGGAGCAACAGGCGAATCAGCCGAGGCAAACCGCGTCGAAGCAACGGCTCTCCGCCGGTCAGCCGCACGCGATCTACGCCGAGGTCGGTGAAATAGCCCGTCAGGCCTGCCAATTCCTCATGGGTCAGCACATCCTCGCGCGGCAGCCAGACATAGTCCTCCTCCGGCATGCAGTACTTGCAGCGGAGATTGCATCGATCCGTTACGGACAAACGCAAGCTACGAAGCGGTCGGCCGAAGGTATCGGTGGCGGGAAGAAGGGGGGGTCCTGTTAATAACTGGTCAGCCACGTCTTTCTCGATTTTTCCGGACGTTTCACATGTGACGCTGCTACGGGTGTTCCTCCACCCAGACTTCACCTTCCGGCGTGTGTTCGAGTTTCCAGATCGGCGTGATGCGTTTCAATTCATCGATCGCCCACTGGCAGGCACGGAACGCCTCGGCCCGATGCTCAGCTCCCACGACAATCAGGACGATGTTTTCGCCGATGCTGATTTTGCCGTACCGGTGGAGGATCGCGACTTCGATAATATCAAAATCCTTCAACGCCCGCTCGCGGATCTCATAGAGCATCTTCTGCGCCATGCCCTCGTAATGTTCGAATGTGATGCTATCCACATCCCGTCCCTTGGACCGATCTCGAGCCGTCCCGAGAAAAATCGAAATGCCGCCGATGCGCTTCGACCGACCCCGCACCCGATTGATCTCCGCATCGATAGAAAAATCTTCCCGCTGCACACGAACAAACTGGACATCGTCAAACTGGCCTTCCAGAGAT
>JAQBES010000052.1:0-8078 GCA_032123755.1 Nitrospirota bacterium | reverse complement strand
ACGAGCGCCGATTCAGAGCCCATTAACGCATGACGTTTGACGCGCTCCCGCGCGTTGACTTGCCTGCAACCCGTCGCTATAGTCCCGAATCTTTCTAGGAGTCTGCGGAGAAACTGTTGTGGCATGATGCCAATTCAATTGTCCCCTTTTTTAGGACAATAGGAAAATGCTACGCAGGATGCTCAAAAAGGCGGTCAGCAAGACCGCAGCGAGTGTAGTAGGCTGAGGTCGAGGTTAAAGTTGATCGAGGATCAGACTTTCTCTATCTCGGCCTTAGCCTGAGCCTCAACCTTCTTCGCGTTGGCGGACTTTTTTAGCATCCTGGTAGACGATCGCTGAATATGGACACGATCAAGGGCATCAAGGGCGTCAAGGATATCCTTCCGGAGGAGACGCCGCGGTGGCGCCTGATTGAGGATGCGGCGAGGCGCTGGGCGCTCTGCTACGGGTATCAGGAGATTCGTATCCCCATCTTCGAACTCACCGCGCTCTTTGCCCGGAGTATCGGTTCAACAACGGACATCGTCGAGAAGGAGATGTACACCTTTCCCGACCGGGACGGGACCTCGTTGACCTTGCGCCCGGAAGGCACTGCGGGCACGGTGCGGGCCTTCATCGAACACAATCGGGCGGCCGACCCGCTCCCACAGAAATATTTCTACATCGGGCCGATGTTCCGCCATGAACGGCCACAGGCGGGGCGTCTTCGCCAGTTCCATCAATTCGGTGTCGAATCCTTTGGCACAGCGGACCCTCGTGCAGACATCGAGGTCATTGCGCTGCTGTGGCGCCTACTGTCTGATCTGGCCCTGCCCGACCTGACGCTGGAGATCAATAGTCTGGGAAGCTCCGGCGACCGCGCGGCCTACAAGCCTCTCTTACGCTCCTTCCTCGCACAGCAGGAATCCCTCCTCTGCGCAAACTGTCGGCGACGTATGGACACGAATCCCTTGCGGGTGCTGGATTGCAAGGTGCCGGACTGTCGCGCCGCGACCGAGTTGGCGCCGCGGCTGACCGATCATCTCTCTCCTGAAGCCCGCGCACATTTCGATCAGGTCCTTGCAGGTCTCGCTGCCATTGGGGTTCCCTATCGACTCAATCCTCGTTTGGTGCGGGGGCTCGATTACTATTGTTTGACGAGTTTTGAAATTACGTCGACTCATTTAGGAGCTCAGAACGCGGTGGGCGCCGGTGGGCGCTATGACGGTTTGGTGGAAACGCTCGGCGGCCCCTCTGTTCCGGCCGTCGGATTCGCGGTCGGGCTTGAACGCATGTCGTTGATGCTCCCGGAGACATCCTCGTCCTCCTTCAACGAATGTCTCTATTATGTCGCGGCCTTTGGAGAGGAAGGGATAAAGCGTGGGCTCGTACTTCTCGATGAGCTCCGCAGAGTCGGACTTTCGGCCCACTGTGACTATCGCGCCACCACACTTAAAGCGCACCTTCGCCAAGCCGATCGATCGAAGTGCCGTTACGCCATTCTCTTAGGTGATGATGAGGCCGCTCGTGGGTCCATCATCCTTCGTAATCTCGCGTCGAAGGCTCAAGAAGAACTCCCTCTGGCTGGTCTCTCTGCGCTCCTGAAAATTCGTCCTTTTCCTTCATAAATAAACTCAATTTTTGATATTGACTTTATAAAAAAAACCTCGTAGGCTCGCCCAGAATATATTTCATAAATAATTGATTACATTGATATCTTTGGTTTATTTCTATGGCTTCTCGCAAGTTGGGTCTCTTGTTGTCCACACCCCCTTCTCATCCAAGTGTTGAGACCGTCGTTCAGTTGGCTCAGGCTGCCTTGCGACGAGGCGTTGAGGTCTATCTTTATCTCATTGCTGAAGGGGTACAGACCGTTACGGATCAACGCTATCTTAAGCTGATCGATGTCGGGGTGAAAATGTCTGTCTGTGCCTATGGCTGTCAGCAATATGGTGTTCTCACAACCACTGTCGATTCAAGGATCTCATTGTCAGGGCTGGTCGTCCTGTCTGGAATTATTGATGGTTGCGACCGCTTTATTGCTTTTACATAAGAATTTTTTACTGCGGTCGGTTGTCTATGTCGAAACATGTCGCTGTGGTAATTTCAGAAGATCCTTGTGTAACGGCTCGTCCTGTTGAAGCCCTTCGTATTGCCCTGGGACTTTGTGCTGGGGATCATGAGACGACCGTTGTCCTCCTAGGCCGCGCTCCCATTCTCCTCATGGAGGACACAGACGAGATAGTCGATCTCGATGTTCTTGAAAAATATCTTCCTTCCTTTAAACACTTATCTGTTCCCTTTATCGTTGAGCCAGGGACGGCGATGGATGCTTGGTCTGATGATTTTTCTGTGACGATTCGAACGGCCGATGAAATCAGACAGTTCATTCGAACAGCTGATAGAAGTCTCGTGTTTTAAAGGATTCAGTCTTAATGGGAACGACGCTTTATCTTCTTCGACAACCGCCGGACCTTATTTCTTCCTCACTCTTTCACGCCCAGGATGAAGAGATGGAAATTGTATTCCTTGAGGAGGCAGTATCGAGAGCCTCTTCCTCCGTAAAGGGAGTGGTGGTAGCTGTCGAAGGGATGGTGGCCGATTATTTGCATCCGACCTTAACGTATGATGATCTGATCGAGAAGATTTTTCTATCGGAACATATCGTGGTTCTATAGCTGTTGTGCAGGCTCTTCTCCGAATATTTTACGTAGAAGAATGAAGTCATCGCCGGAGTAGGAGTCGGAGTAGGTATTGTGGATATTGTGGGTAGAGATTAAATAGATGATTTTTCTAATTTCTTCTACTGCTGTCTTTGTGGAGACAGTTGGGGATTGACTCTGGACAACCCCTGCATGCAGAGTTCATAACCTGTGATGATATAGGAGTAGGATACGACCCTATTTCCGTCAACGTCTGATAATACTCGAGTTTAAGAAGGAAAGAGTGCGCGAAGAACCAGGTTATCAACAGGTGTGAATAAGTCTGTGTATGAAGAATGATACAGGGGTTATGACTATTGCAACCGAATGGCAGGATGCCTTGGCCTATATCCAAGGGAAAGTGCCAAAACAAGTTTATGATACATGGTTTACACCGATTCACCTCGAACGGATTGAGGACTCCACGGCACAACTGGGCGTCCCTAATAAGTTTTTTGGTGACTGGTTAAGCCAACACTACGGGACGCTCTTGGCCGAAGCCGTCTCTGCTGCGCGAGGTGGGGAAGAAACTGCTATCACGTTTGTCATCTTTCATAAACAAGCGACCAAGCAGCCTGAGAGTAGGGGGAGTACTGTTGCGACTAGTCGTCCAAATACAGGGATAAGGACGAAACGGGGAATACAGCTCAACCCAAAGTATACATTCAAGAATTTCGTGGTAGGCGCAGGAAATCAATTTGCCCATGCTGCCTGTATGGCGGTCGCTGAACAGCCGGCGAAAGCCTATAACCCACTCTTTATCTACGGGGAGACCGGACTGGGGAAAACCCATCTCTTAAATGCCATTGGGAATTATGTGGCGGAGCGGACCGATCTCCGGATTGCCTATTTGACGACCGAGCAGTTTACCAACGAGGTCATCAACTCCATTCGATACGACAAAATGATGGATCTGCGGAAACGGTATCGTCATATCGACATGTTGATGATCGATGACATCCAATTCCTGGCTGGCAAGGAACGCACGCAGGAGGAATTCTTCCATACGTTTAATGCCCTCTATGAAGCGCATAAGCAGCTCGTCCTCTCGAGCGATCGCTTTCCGAAAGACATGCCTGATATCGAGGAACGGTTGAGGTCACGGTTTGAATGGGGACTCATCGCGGATCTCCAGCCGCCGGACGTTGAAACACGGATTGCCATCTTGCGGAAAAAGTCCGAGGACGAGGGCGTCACGTTGCCGGAAGATGTCATCCAGTTCCTCGCCACGACGATGAAGAGCAATATCCGCGAGCTCGAGGGCTCGCTGGTGCGCCTCGGCGCCTATGCCTCGCTCACCGGCCAAACGATCACACTGGAGATGGCGAAGAACGTGCTCCGGGACCTGATCGGCACCAAGAAAAAGATCGTGTCGATGGATGATATTCAGGAAACAGTGGGCGCGCGCTTCCACGTGAAGGTCGCCGACCTGAAATCCCGTCGCCGGAGCAAAACGCTGGTGTACCCGCGACAGATCGCCATGTATCTTTGTCGGGAGCTCACGGACTCTTCGTATCCCGAGATCGGGCGGCAATTCGGAGGCAAAGACCACACGACGATTATCCATGCCTGCAAGCAGGTCATAAAAGCGAAAGACAACGACGGTACTTTGAGTGCCACATTGGACAGCTTGAAGGAGCAGATCCTGCGAGCGTGAGGGGCTGCGCCAAGGGGAAAAGATCATGAAACTGCGAATGGGACGAGTTGAACTCTTGACGGGTCTTCAGCGGGTCCAAGGTGTTGTCGAGAAGCGCAACACGATGCCGATCCTCTCGAATATCTTGATCGAGGCGAAGCAGGAGGGGGTGGAAATCGTCGCCACCGACCTCGAAATCGGTATGCGCGGGCTCTACAAGGCGACTGTGGAGAAGCCCGGAGGGGTCACGGTATCGGCTCGAAAGCTGTACGAGATCATTAAGGAACTGGCGGTCAATGAAATTGAAATCACTTCGGGTGACAATAATTGGACGACGATTCACGCCGGCAAGAGCCAATTTAAGATTGTCGGACTCCCCAGCACCGACTATCCCGCGTTGCCCACGATCGAACGGGAAGGGCTCATTCCCCTTGCCGGGGCCGGTTTTCTGGAGCTCATTCGGAAGACCCTCTTCGCTGCCGGAGACAATGACGCGCGCTACATCCTCAACGGTTTATTGGTGACCCTCATCACGTCGGAGAAGAAAACGATCTTGCGGCTGGTCGGCACCGATGGACATCGGTTGGCGGTTGCCGAGCAGGAGGTCGGAAAGACCGGTGTCAAAGGCGCTCCACAAGAGATCAAAGCCATCATTCCGAAGAAAGCGGCGCATGAGATGCAGCGTCTTCTGGAAGAGGGCGGTGAGGGCGAACCCTTGATCGGGTTCACCAAAAATCTCATGATTTTCCGGAAGAGCGGGCTGCTGCTGACCTCGCGGCTCATGGAGGGGAACTATCCGAATTATCAGCAAGTGATTCCGAAAGAGAGCGGCGGGAAAATCGGGGTCAATCGCAGCGAGCTTGAAAGTGCGCTCCGGCGTGTCTCCGTGTTGTCCCGTGATAAGGCCAGCGCGGTAAAGGTGTCGTTTGTCTCCGGACAGATGACGCTGTTCTCCAGCAATCCTGATTTTGGGGAAGCGACCGAAGAACTTGCGGCACAGTACGAAGGGGAGGCGTTGAATACAGGGTTCAACGCCCGTTACTTGCTGGATGTCCTCGGGGTGATGGACGGAGAGACCATCTCTCTGCAAATGGATAATCCACTGAGTCCCTGTTTGATCCAGGAGTCAGACAGTCCCGGGTTCAAGTGCGTGGTTATGCCGATCAAGATCTGAGAGTCACAAGTCAATCGTCATTGGTTAATGGACGAGGCAATCGGGCTTTTGTTGCCTTTGCACGAATGCCGAATGACCGTTGTCCAATGACGTTTTAGAAGTAGGAGACTGATGGCCAGTAACGACACCGAGACCACACCGAAATCCCAGAGTTACGGCGCGGATCAAATCAAAGTATTGGAGGGCCTGGACGCCGTACGAAAGCGTCCGGCGATGTACATCGGCAGTACCGGTGTGGACGGTCTCCATCACCTTGTCTATGAAGTCGTCGACAACAGTGTCGATGAACATATGGCGGGATTCGGTGAGACGATCGAGGTGACGATCCATATCGACGGCAGCGTCACGGTCGTGGACAACGGCCGCGGCATTCCTACCGGGATGCATTCCACCCAAAAGAAGTCTGCCGCCGAAGTGGCGCTGACGGTCTTGCACGCGGGCGGCAAGTTTGAGCAGGGCGCCTACACCGTGTCCGGCGGGCTCCACGGCGTCGGGATCTCGGTGGTCAACGCTCTTTCAGAATGGCTCGAGCTGGAGATTTGGCAGGACGGGCAGGTGTACGAGCAGCGCTATGAGCGCGGCAAGGCAACAGCCCCGCTCAAGATGACGGGGAAAACCAAGCGCCGTGGCACGCAGGTTACGTTCAAGTCAGACGGGCAGATCTTCGAGACACTCGACTTCAGTTTTGACGTGCTGGCGCAGCGATTGCGCGAACTCGCTTTCTTGAACAAGGGTCTCGAGATCACACTCAAGGATGAGCGAAAAGAACCAGTCAAAGAGCAAGTCTTCAAGTACAAGGGCGGGATCGTGTCGTTCGTCGAGCATCTGAACGAAGCCAAAGTGCCACTGCACAAGCCTATATATGTACAGGTTGAGAAGTCGGAGATGGTGCTGGAGGTTGCGCTCCAATACAATGACAGCTACGCTGAGAATCTGTTTTCCTTTGCGAACAACATCAACACCAAGGAAGGCGGCACGCACTTGGTGGGCTTCAAGGCCGCGCTCACCCGTACGATCAACAGCTACGCGAACGCCAACGACCTGCTCAAGAAAGACACCGAATCGCTCACCGGTGACGATGTCCGTGAAGGGCTCACCGCCGTTGTCAGCGTGAAGGTCCGTAATCCTCAATTCGAGGGACAGACGAAATCCAAGCTGGGCAATAGTGAGGTCAAGGGCATTGTCGAGGCCGCGGTTAATGAAGCGCTCGGGGCCTATTTTGAAGAGAACCCGCCGGTAGCCCGAAAGGTCATCGGGAAAGCGATCGACGCGGCCCGTGCCCGTGAAGCGGCGAGAAAAGCGAAAGAGCTCATCCGACGCAAGAGCGCGCTGGACGGAGGATCGCTTCCGGGCAAGCTGGCCGACTGTTCGGAG
The DNA here is from genome assembly GCA_032123755.1 of Nitrospirota bacterium. Taxonomy (GTDB): domain Bacteria; phylum Nitrospirota; class Nitrospiria; order Nitrospirales; family Nitrospiraceae; genus Palsa-1315. The sequence continues at coordinate 1,213 of JAQBES010000052.1, read as the reverse complement.
AAAGATCCGGCCCTGAGCGAGTTGTATATCGTCGAGGGTGATTCGGCCGGCGGTTCCGCGAAGCAGGGGCGCGACCGCAAATTTCAGGCGATTCTGCCGCTCAAGGGAAAGATCCTCAACGTCGAGAAGGCGCGCTTCGACAAAATGCTCTCGAGCGACGAGATTCGGACGCTGATTATGGCGCTGGGAACCGGCATCGGACGCAAACGCGAAGAGAGCGAAAAGGCCGACAAAGACTCGTTCGACATCAGCAAGGCCCGCTACCATAAGATCATCCTCATGACGGACGCCGACGTGGATGGTAGCCATATCCGGACCCTGCTTCTCACGTTTTTCTTCCGGCAGATGCCGGAGCTGCTCGAACGAGGCTACATCTATATTGCGCAGCCGCCGCTCTTCAAAGTGAAGAAGGGCAAGACGGAACGGTATCTCAAAGATGAAATGGCATTGAACGAGCACCTGGCTGATATCGCCGTTGAGGATGTGGAGGTGTATCTCGAAGGAGCCCAAGGGTATGTCACGGGACGGCGGCTCCTGCCCATTCTCAAGAAGCTGATCGCCTTCGAGACATTGCTCGGTCGGCTCAACAAGAAACCGCACGAGGCCAGCATGGTGCGGGCGTTTGTGGATGAGCCGGGACTCGATCGCGATGCCCTCAAGAATCTGTCGGCTCTCAAGAAGGTCATCGCCAACGTGAAGAAAACTCTCGCGGTGGCCTATCCGAAGCTGACACCGACGCTGGATATCGTCGAGGACGAAGAACATCAATCGAACAAAATCATCTGTCGCCTGCATGCCAACGGGGTCGCTCATAGCTTTGCCGTGACGCACGAGCTGGTCGGCTCCGCCGAATTTCGCGAGCTGCAGAAGCTCTCACCGTCGGCGATCGGCTTGGGCCGGGCGCCGTACAAAATCAGAGCCGACGGGCAGGAACAGCTCCAGCCCGCGACGGCTGAGTTGGTCAAGGCGATCCTCGATAAGGGCAAGCACGGGCTCAGCATCCAGCGGTACAAAGGTCTCGGTGAAATGAACCCGAGTCAGCTTTGGGAAACGACGATGAATCCAGAAGTCCGGACGCTGTTGAAAGTCAAACTGGAAGACGTGCCCGGCGTCGACGAGATCTTCACGATCCTGATGGGCGATGAGGTCGAGCCCCGACGAAACTTCATTCAAGCTCACGCGCTCGAAGTGCGCAATTTAGACGTATAAACGT
>JAQBES010000051.1:0-4102 GCA_032123755.1 Nitrospirota bacterium | reverse complement strand
GAAGTGCGGAGACTGCCCCTATGCCGAACATGCCCAATGTCCGGTGCAGCATGTGATGGGTTCGGTACGTGATGCCATTGCCGGTATCCTGGACCACTACACGCTCGACGACTTCGTCTCCGGCCATCGCAAAGGATAATCATGGATCTCGTCGTGCTCGTGCTGATCACATTCGTGGCGGCCACCGTCAACGGCGCCTTGGGCTACGGCTTTTCTTCGATTACGGTTCCCGTGGCGCTGCTGTTTTACACCAATCGTATTCTGAATCCGGCGTTGGTGCTCGTGGAATTGGTGATCAATGGATACGTCCTGTTCATCAACCGCAAGAGCATCCGGAACATTTGGTGGCGCGTGGCACCCATTCTGGTCGGTCTCCTGATCGGTGTGGCGGTCGGCAGCTATATTCTCTCCCTCGTTCATCCGGCCTGGGTCAAGTTTGTGACCTACTTCATGCTGTTGCCATTAATTCTGCTCCAAGCTGCCGGTATCAGAAAACCCATCCAAGCTGAAAAAGCCATCGCAATACCTTTCGGAATAGGAATCGGAACCCTGTATTCCGTCACCACCATCTCAGGCCCTCCCCTTGCGTTGCTTTTCAACAACCAAGGGTATGCCAAACAGGATTTCCGGGCCGCGCTGGGCGTCATCCGAGTGGGAGAAGCGGTCTTCACGGGAATCGCCTACTATTTCATTGGACTCTACAGCTACGGCAGCATGGAAATTATTCCGTATATCGTTCCCAGCGTCCTGTTAGGAATTCCTCTCGGGAGCTATCTCATTCGTCTGATGGACCCTGAAACATTCAGGCGGATCTGCATGGCCTTCGATGCCTTGGTCGTCGCGTTCGGATTGTCCTGGGTGCTCATCGAATTGAACCTGACCACCGCGATCACCACGTACAGCATCCTCACGATCGTGATGATGCTCAATGCCTACTTACTGTTTCGATTTTTTCGGGACAGAACCGTCCCCTAAGGGAGACGGGAAGGAATACCGGCCAGACCATCGACAGCCACAGCGTTCACCGGAGCCGTCATCATACGCTTCGATCCGTCATGGACCGCCGCCTGCGCGAAACCGGCACGCTTGCGAACAAGGCTCCCCAGCACCACACCACCCAATAATCGCACTTCCCCCCATCAATCTATTACTCTTTACCGGCACGAGATACCTGCATGCTCACGCCGAACCTCTCAATCTGACCATCAATTTGTAGGAGCTTCTCTCGGCCATCCACGACCTGACTCGCATGCACATCCATGAGGTACTCACGGATGGTTGAGCAGGGGCACAGGATAGGTTGACGCTCTTCAAGTAAGGCAGGTTTTGTATGGTCTCTCCTGCAGACTCTACAAATCATACAGTTTGAAGCAACTAGGTATAAAGTTATTTATCCATAATATTCATATGCTTGTATCTGATAATTTTGGCACATGCCTTGCTCTTATCCCATCATGTTCTGCTTCTTGCTCAGCATCACGCAGGCAGCAGACGAAACCTAAACCAACAGACCCACACCCGTTTCTTTTGGAACAGCACATGACCGCTTTCACCAATACTCAATTCTGCCCGCAGCCCAGACCCACCGTACACACGTACAGACCGCTTCGCCTAACCACAATAATGGCGAGTCTTCTTCTTACTATGATGTCCCTTTTGACTGGGTGTGGAGGAGGAGAGACAGGTGGCGACCCCAGCGTCACAGTGGCACCCGGGAGTGCAGGCGTCACCGCGTCTCTCGCATGGAGCCCGGTTTCCGACCCTTCAGTCATTGCCTATTTCGTCCATTACGGCCGCCAATCACCGGGCCAATCGGGGAGCTGTTCCTATGAGAGCTCCGTGCACGCTGATTCCCCGTCAGCCACTGTCACAAACCTTGACCCTAATACCCTCTACTACTTTACGGTCAGTGCCTATAACGGTCTTGAAAGCGCCTGCTCAAATGAAGTATCGACTGTCACGCCTCCTGCTCCCGTCTAGACCCATCGGCTAAGTCCCTCCCATGTCCCCGGCAATGCTGAACCCTTTCCCGCGCGCGCGGCGCGCCTGGCTAACGCTCCAGTATGACGTGACCGGACGGTGTTACGGCGCCAGCTGCGCGGATCTTTTCAACCTAGGAGCCTGTCAGACTTTGACCGTTCTACTGCGGCGAACGGTCTGCGGCCACCTTCACCCATCGTGCTCTGCCAGAAATAATCATCAGCGTATTCCAGCACATATGCCTCCGGTTTTTACAGATCTCCGACTTCGAATCTGGTCGCACCTCCCTCGCCTCGTCACGAAGACAATGCCGGACAGGCTCCTAGAAACAACAGCGGTGTATGAATTGGCAGACAGGTCGTCACCCAATTAGGGACGCCACACGACGTCATGTGTGGACCGGAACGGGGCGAGTGCGCTCGATACGTTCAGGGGGAGCATCCCTCGACGGGATCCGGTCACAGCCGTGACCCCGCATGAAAGTGGACGTGAGTTTGAATTAGGTTTTGTCGAGGGGCTCAACAGCAAGATCCTGGGTCTTCAATGACGTGCTGATGGCCTGCGAGGAGAGGAACATCTGTGTGTGAAAATTCTCACGCTCAGGCGCCAGAGGATCTGAAAGTCCTAAAAGTCTACCGACTCGGTTGGGGGAAGCCCCCCCTGATATGAACCACTCCCGAGCATTTGTTAAGCCGCGCACTAAGAACGGAGCTCCACCGAGGGCTACTGCATCAACGAGGCAATACCATACAGCAACACCACTTGGCGGGTTGCCCTGAGACAATCCAAAAACAGGGTCTATATCAGCCCATCTCCAGGCCCCAACTGCTGTGCCAACTAATTCCAGCCAGGTAGTAATAAAAAAAGCCGCGAGATACACCAATGGCGAGCGACCGGTAAAAACACAGGCCAAAAAAATACAAAACAGTAATGCCCCGCCTGCATCACCCTGTTCTGCATACCCGCTGATTCCCCACAGTGACCATGCGCCGCACACCACTACTACGACTGTGGCGATGGCTTTCGCATGACGTAAAAACAGCCCGGAACGAGCCAAGGCAATAGCGGTTAAATACACCATTCCGTGACCGAGCGGTACATAGGCCGGCACGTTCTCAAATCGATAGGTGTATCCACCCATGTACACAGAAGCTACATACTCGCCAATTGTCGTAAACGCGACAGCGATGACAACCTGCACTCTTACGTCTCGAGTCTCACCGAGCAAAAACCCAAAAAGACACGTCAAGGCGATAACACCTAGGGCATACTGTCTTCCTATGCTCCCGCCCACTTCAAAACTCATGCAAATCGCTACGCTAACAAATGTAATTGCCGCTATAACATAATCCCGCATTCGATGAGGATAGGCGACATTAACTGGCGGGAAATGGCGTAGCATTCTCGACCTCGTTGAATCTAACCTGCATTATTCATGAACACATCTGCTGCCATCGCGGATTCGCCGCTACGCGCGCTGGTCTCGCGTCAACTCGACTGGGGCCAGCCGGCCCCCTGAGCTGCCTGACTAGTGCCGTTTTCTTGGTCTGTCGTGGAACAACGATCAGGGATTCCCTGCACTCACCCTGCCTTTGCCTATCAGATATACGGGAGCGGCAGGAATGCGGTCGCAAGCTTGTTCTGAGTAGTCGACGTGGTGACGGCCAGGCTGGGACAACGAAGCAGGTATCGAGCAACTCAATCCGCAGGTAGGTACCTCGCTCGCCTTGCGAGCTTGGAGATAACCCTCCGCGATCAATCTCGATGGGAATCGCAAGATCTCCTCTTGCCGGCGCATCGATGGCTGGATTCCGGTTCCATATTGCGATGGGGGGGACATCGGCCTCTCTAGTACCGATGCCCCCATCTATCGCCGGGCTGTTCCAGAAACCAAAGAGGCGACACGGATCAGTCCTCGGTCTTCTCTTTCTTCTCTTCCTTCAACACCGCCTTGCCCTGCGCCAGGCTGGCATTGAGGTCATGCTCCGGAACTTTCTTATGCACCAGGTTCTGATGACAATCGATGCAGGTTGCGCCTTCCGTTTCCATCTTCTTATGCGCAGCCTTAGCAGAGGCGCCGGGAGGCTTGGTATTCTTATGGCAATCCCTGCACGTCATGCTG
>JAQBES010000050.1:0-6375 GCA_032123755.1 Nitrospirota bacterium | reverse complement strand
GAGACCCTGCGGCGGTGGCTGCGGGCGCGCGGGATCGAGCATTTCACGCGGCGGAAGCGGCCCCATCGGGCGTGGCGGGAACGGAGGGCCCACGTGGGGGAACTCCTCCAACTGGACGGCTCTCACCATGACTGGTTCGAGGGGCGCGGGCCTCGATGTGTGCTGATGGCCTACATTGACGATGCGAACAGCCGGGTGTTTGCCCGGTTTTACGCGTATGAAGGCACCCTCCCGGCGATGGACAGCTTCCAGCGTTACGTGACACGGTATGGGATTCCGCTGGCCGTCTACGCGGACAAGCATACGACCTATCAATCGCCGGCCCCGCCCACCGTGGACGAGCAACTCGCCGGCGTGACGCCCACGAGTCAGTTTGGGCGGGCACTGAGTGAGCTGGGAGTCGAGCTCATCGCGGCCCACTCACCGCAGGCCAAGGGGCGGGTGGAGCGGCTGTTCAAGACGGTGCAGGATCGCCTCGTGAAAGAGCTGCGCCTGGCGGGCATTGCCTCGATCGAGGCGGCGAATCGGTTCCTGGAGGCGTGGCTGCCGATCTACAATCGGCGCTTCACGGTCCAGTCGGCCCAGGCCGCCGATCTGCATCGGCCGAAGCTGGCAGGCGGGGATCTGAACCGGATCCTGTGCATCAAGACCACGCGATGCCTGCGCCGTGACTGGACGGTGGCCCACCACGGGCACCTCTATCAGGTGCGGAGCAATGTTCGAGCCACCCACGTCATCGTCGAAGACTGGGTGGATGGGACGATGCGGATGACCCACAAGGGCCGGCCGCTCACGTATCAGGCGATCCTCGCGCGTCCGCTGCGCGTGCCGCCTCCTCCCAAGATCGCGCGCCCGCAGCGCCCGGCCACGCCGACACACGCGCATCCGTGGCGCAAGCGCCTGCTGCCGGAAGGAACAAGACACGCGGCGGCGGGCATCACATAAACCGGACATTTCTACTATGGGAGGAAGAGGACATTTCTACTGTGGCTTGACAAGCGCATTTTCACCACGTTGACAGATTTATTTCCCGTCTGTTAACCTGTCCGGTCTATTTTTACGACTACTTACGTTTACCTTTCTCACCGGTGCTAGGTGAGGGGATAGGAGCTGCGACTCCCGTGGGCCGAGGTTTGATTTCTGAAGACGTGATCAATCAAGTCAGAGATCGGGTCGATATCGCCGATGTAGTCGGACATCACGTGAGCCTGATTCGGGCCGGCCAGAACTTGAAAGGTCTGTGTCCCTTCCATCAGGAAAAATCGCCCTCCTTTACGGTCAGCTCCTCCCGCCAGATCTTTCATTGTTTCGGATGCGGCGCGGGCGGCAACGTGTTTACATTTCTGATGCGAATCACCGGCGCGAATTTCCCTGATACGGTCCGTGAGCTCGGGCAAAAATTCGGAATTGACGTGCCGGAGAGCGGGCCGAGCGCGGGGCCTCAAGCGGCCCAGGCGAGTCGCCTTGAACCGCTCAATCGGGCGGTGACGGCGTGGTTTCAACAGAATTTGCGGGATGGGGTGATCGGTGCGACGGCGCGGGACTACTTGGCCAGCCGGGGCATTCACGCTGGGACAATCGAGCGATTTGAAATTGGTTGTGCACCGGCTGAGTGGGACGGGCTCATCAAGGCGCTGAGCAAGCAGGATTTTGCGCAGAGTGATTTAGCCGCCGCCGGATTGACGGTGGCACGAGAACATGCGTCCGGCGCATACGATCGTTTTCGCGCCCGCGTGATGTTTCCCATTACGGATCTGCGTAAGCGGGTCGTCGGGTTTGGAGGGCGTATCCTCGGCGAGGGAACTCCGAAGTACCTGAATTCGCCGGATACTCCCTTGTTCAAGAAGGGGCAGACGCTCTACGCGTTGGATCTTGCGCGGGAAGCGGTAGCTCGGCTGAAGACCGTGATCGTGGTGGAAGGGTATTTTGATGCGGTCGCGCTTCATCAAGCCGGACTGACCCATACAGTTGCGACGCTGGGGACCGCATTGACGGCGGAGCATATTCAGGTGTTGAGACGGTTTGCCTCGAAGGTCGTGCTGTTGTTCGATCCGGATCAGGCCGGGGTTCGTGCAGCACTGCGAGGGCTCGATCTGTTTGTGAACAGCGGGCTCGGCGTGAAAGTCGTCACGTTGCCGGCTGGAGAGGACCCCGATACTTATGTGCGGAAGGAAGGGCCTGAGGCCTTCGCTCAGTTGGAAGAGCGGTCTCCCAGCCTTTTGGATTTTTCCCTCGAGCATTGTTTGAGCACGTCGGAGTCCGGTACGATTGAAGGACGGATCCGCAGCGTGGACGATGTGCTGCGGATCCTGCAAAAGAGCGAGCATCCGATCGAACGAGAGGAGCGGATTCGCGTGGTAGCCGAACGGCTGGGAATTAGCCAGCAACGATTGATCGATCGTTATCCGGCGTTGGTACAGTTGGAGGGACGTCGACCGGCGGCCACTCAATCGGACAGCCCCATACCGGCGACGTTCAAGGGTGTAAGCGAAGAGCGGGATCTGATGTATTTGCTGCTGCACGGGCACCTGACGCCCGCCGATGTGCAACGACTGCGGCCCGAGGCCTTTTCCGTTCCGGCCTGTCGGTCCCTCGTTGAGGCAGCACTGAATCACCTTGATCGAGACGGCCGAATCGGGCTCAGGTTGTTGCTGGATGCGGTGGTTGATCATCCTGATTGCGGGTCGCTGGCGACTGAACTGTCCATGCGGGAAGACCATTTCGACGACGTAGAGGCCCACGTCGCGGGTTGTTTAGATACGTTGGATCGGAAGCGGGCCGAGGCCGGGTTTCGAGATCTGATCGCGCAACTCAAATCCGCTGAACGGGAAGGCCGTGAGGAGGATGCGCGGATACTGAACGCACAAGTGAATGAATTGAGAATGCACAAGGCCGGTCGGCCTTCCACCGGGATATTGTCCGTAGTGAAGGAGTAGTCATGGCGAAACCAGCGTTGCTCGGCGAAGTGAAGAAGCTGATCTTGATGGGGAAAGAGAAGGGCTTTTTGACGTACGACGAGCTAAATAGCACGTTACCAGCGGAAGTGGTGTCCTCCGAGCAGTTCGGGAGCATCATGACGATGTTCGGCGAAATGGACATCGAGATTGTCGATGCGCCCGAGGGGGAGCGGATCAGGAAAGCCCGGGATACTGAGGATGCTAGTGAGGAAACCGAGGAAGTCGAGGTCGAAGCCGGTGCTGGTGCCGGAGAGGAGAATGAGAAGGAAGAGAAGGAAGAGAAGGAAGAAAAGGAGATCGATTTAACCCCCGGCGCACTCAGCCGGACTGACGATCCGGTCCGACTCTATCTCAAAGAGATGGGAAGTGTGGCGCTGTTGAGTCGTGAGGGAGAAATCGAGATCGCGAAACGCATTGAAGAGGGAAAGAAGGATATCGCCTCGGTCATCTATGGGATGCCGATGACGATTGAGTTTGTCCTCGCACTGTACGATCAGCTCAAGAGCGGGACCATCGATGTGCGTGAAATCGTCCCGATCGTCGAGACCGAGGAGGAATTCGAGGAAGAACAAATCCAGCGGGACTATGAAGAGCTTCGAGTTAAGACGCTTGAAGGGCTGAACTCCGTCCGGAAAATCTCAACCTCACTCAAGAGTCTCTATGAAGTTGCCCGGCATGCCAACAGTGATCCAGCGAAACAAAAGAAGATTAAGAAGCAGATCGATACGATTCGCGATCAGGTCGTGGAGAAGATGGAGTCCGTCAACCTGCATGGCGTGCTGAAGGATCGGATGGTGCAGCGTGTGCGGGAGCTGGCGATTCAGATCCGGACGGCGGAGCGAGAGATCGTCAGTTGCCAACGACGGATTGGAATCAGTGGTGAGGCCGGTGCTGAGGCCCTCAAGAAGCTCTGTCGTGAACGGAAAGACTTTCTCGCCGTCAAACGCAAGACGAGCTGCTCAGAGGAGGCCCTCAGCGAGATTAAAAAGATCTATCAGGCCGCGAGGAGCCGGATTCGACTCCTCGAGACCGAAGAGGCCCTCGTGTCCGCGGAAGAGATCAAAGATGCGGTCAAGCATCTGGACGTGGCGGAGGAAAAGGTCAAACGTGGGAAAGCCGAGCTGGTCGAGGCCAATCTTCGACTCGTCGTCAGTATCGCTAAGAAGTACACGAACCGCGGTCTCCAGTTCCTCGACTTGATCCAGGAAGGTAATATCGGCCTGATGAAGGCCGTCGATAAGTTTGAGTACAAGCGCGGCTATAAATTCAGTACCTATGCCACCTGGTGGATCCGCCAGGCGATTACCCGGGCGATCGCCGATCAAGCACGGACGATCCGTATTCCGGTACACATGATTGAGACGATCAACAAGCTGATCCGAACCTCCCGCCATCTGGTCCAGAAACTCGGGCGTGAACCAACGCCGGAAGAAATTGCCGAGCGCATGGATCTGCCGCTTGACAAAGTGCGGAAGATCTTAAAGATTGCGCGTGAACCGATTTCTCTGGAGACCCCGATCGGTGAAGAAGAAGACAGTCATTTGGGCGACTTTATTGAGGACAAGAAGGCGGTGTCTCCTCTGGAAGCGGCGATCCGGTATGATCTCCAGCGCCAGATCAACAGCGCATTGGAAACACTCACGCCACGGGAAGAGAAAGTCTTGCGGAAGCGATTCGGCATCGGCGAAGCCACCGACCATACCCTCGAAGAGGTCGGTCAGGATTTCGAAGTGACCCGCGAACGTATCCGGCAGATCGAAGCCAAGGCCTTACGCAAGCTGCGTCATCCGAGTCGGAGCAAGAAGCTACGTAGCTTCGTGGAAAGTCTATGATGCGCCACGGAGTGTTCCTCGGGATTTGACTCCGCTCCTTGGGCAGCCTAGAATAATCTGTTCGTGTCTGTGGGTCAGGCGCGAGAGAGTCATCCGCCTGATCGGGCCCATAGCTCAGGTGGTTAGAGCGGCTGACTCATAATCAGCTGGTCCTAGGTTCAAGTCCTAGTGGGCCCACCAGCGTGGAAGCGGAACTCAGAGGTTAAGAATGTTGCTCGGAACAACAGCTATAGGAGTGCGTTGAACCAGAATCTTTCCCCCCTTATCGAACTGCAGAAGCTGGATCTCCGCATCACGGAGATCAAGGACCAGCGCCGAAAAATCCCACAGCGGCTCCAAGCGGTTGAAGCCCCGCTTCGAGAAGCCCAGCAACTACATCAACAAACCAGTGCCTCCGTGGAGAGTTTCATCAAGGAACGGCGGTCGCACGAACAGGATCTTGAAGCGCATGAAGCGCACACTGAAAAGATGAAGTCTCGGCTGTCCGAGTTGAAGTCTAATAAGGAATATCAAGCACATCTTTTCGAGATATAGGTCGCCAATAAGAAGAATGGGTACATTGATGAGAAGATCTTGATGTGCATTGAGAAGATCGAACAACTGCATCGAACAGCAAACGAGGCGCAAGAGAAACTCAGCGTCATCGGAAAGGCCTTTACGCAGGAGAAGCAAGTGCTTGACGAACTGGAGCACACCCTCTCAACAGAGTTGGCCGATCTCGAAGCACAGCAGCAAGCCCGTTCGGCTCATGTCGAGAAGGGGCTCCTCAGCCGCTATAATGCGATCAAGGCGGCGCGGAAGGATCAACCGCTCGCTGAGATTAAAGAGGGGATCTGTTCCGGATGCCGTCTTCAGCTTCCTCCGCAACTGATTTCAGAAGTGAAACGCTCGCAAGATCTCCACACCTGTCCCTATTGCCGTCGGATGCTTTACTGGGATGGGCAACTTCCTGTCGAATCCAGTCAAGGCCCTGATCTAGATAAGACGTCGATCCTTGAGATTGGCGAATCGGTCTAATCTGTTTTTCCCAGGACAGCCAGGGTCGTTTTAAAGTGCAGCTTCGCGACTGATCCTAATCGTTCCTCTCCATGTTTTTTCACAATCATGCGCCCAGCCAATTCGACGGCAGGTGATGCCCCTTTGGGCAACGTCGTGCCGATCTCATCCGAGAGGCGTTTCAGTCGGAGGAGGAATTCTGCACGGGCCAGGATAGAGGCCGCAGCCACGGCGATATCGGATTCGGCTTTGTGTCGCTGTTCTAATATGATCGTTCGCCCTTTTTCCTGCAGGGCATTCAAAATCAGTCGTTCGTCGCCAAACTGATCCGCGATTGCGCGTCCGCACGAGACCTTGTCCAGGAGAGTCTCTAGGGCCTTGGCATGTCCCCAGGCCAGTAATCGGTTCAGGTTCCGGATCTTCACATACAATTCGTTGTACCGTTGCGGGCCGATTGCGATAATACTGTGGGGGCAAATCATCCGGATGTCGGGTGCCAATTCAAGAATACGGCCGTCGGATATTTTTTTGCTGTCCCTGACATTCATAATGGCCAGTTCACCCTGTGTGGTGGCGTCGACGAAGACGGC
>JAQBES010000049.1:0-3941 GCA_032123755.1 Nitrospirota bacterium | reverse complement strand
GCTCAGCGGCACAGACACATATTGTTTCATCTGGGGGAGGCATGGTGCGAAGGAGAGGTCCGCTACTTGCTCGGTGCAGCCTGTCACTACCGCAACGAGGTCTGTCTCGTCCAGGAAGTGCGCGGTAACGCGTTCCTCCGGATCGATCCACGGAACAATCTTCTTGATCTTGTCCTTATTGTCCATGCCTTCCTCCATTTACATGATGATGCCCCCTCGGCATGAACCTCTCCAGCCATGCTCAATGACAGCGAAGCGAGGTGCAAGACACAAGCCGCTTCGGATATGTCGCTGAATACGCCCAGGAACGGGGCTGCTGCCCTTTTGCGCAACACATCGGAGCGATGCACTGAGGCGTTTGGCGACAGAAATGGCGGTTTCTCTTTGGACACAGTGTCCTAGGCGCCATATGCGAGCGCAGTTCGTTGATGCGCTCGCGCTCGGTGGTCGTCTGTTGCAGGTATTAACAGGCAGTTTCGTACCATGCTCTCTGGACTCTTTGGTGTTCGCACTCTACGACGCCTGTTTGATTGTCCGCCATCACCATCTTGCTGTGGTGGCGTGGCGCCTTGTCCCAACGAGGGGCTGATAAATGTCTCCCCTGCCAATGCTGCGCGGATGGTCGGCACGAGATCCGCATGGGCCGACTGCTTGCACACGAACCCGACCGCACCAGTCGCAAAAGCCTCCGCGATCAGCCCAGTATACGTATACATGCCTCTCCGGTTGAGAAAGTTGGGTTAGGTTGCCCATAATCACACCTGGTCATTGTTTTCTGTACGCCGACTACTCCACCGCTTACTGATGGAAGCTCATTTCGCCGGCGATTTCCTGATGGACAACCGTGTATCTCGGCGCTGGCTCATCGTGCTGCCGAGCATCATTCCTCCGCGAGTTTCTGCCCGGGTGGAGGCGGGTCAGTCCTGTGGCTCTTTTGATCGCGCAGCCGCCTGAGTGTGCTCTCGATCAATCTGGTCAACTTGCCTGCAGCACCGTCGATGGCTTGGTCCAACGTAGCGGCCTGATGCGTGGCAGCAATGGGCTGATGCCCTTCAAGGCGGGCTTCCATCATGCAACGCATATCGTCGATGCCGCCCTTCTTATCGCTGTTCTCATCGCTCAAGTGAAGTTCCACCCGCGTGATGTGATCGCTGAACCGGCTCAGAGCACTTTCCACAACGCCACTCACTTGAGTGACCAGTGCCTCGCGGCCTTCGATGTTGCGGTCTGTATTGATCCCGGATTCCGCAGTTGATTTGGAATTGAGGTAGAATCGGTGGCCAGATTCTCTTGGCAACCCAGGAGGTTGGCATGCGCGTCCGTCCAGCTCCGACGTCACCGCTCTATCCGAAGCTCCGCTTTGCGTTTACCGACCATCCGATCACCGTCTGGGCCGGAGCCATTCTGCTGCGACTGTACTTTGAACTGATCGGATTGCGCGCCGCACTGGTGCCCCTCCTCGTCTCCTTCACAAAGACATCCAATAATCAGATTTCCGCGGTCGACGTGCTGCTGGCGTGGTGGTATGGGCTAGCCCTGGGCGCCGAACGGTTTGAACATCTGACTCGCTATCGGCGCGATCCGCTGCTCCCTCGGCTGCTGGGACTACCGCGGTTTCCCTCGCCCGATACGGTCCAGCGGTTCTTCAGGCGGTTCACGTATCGACGGACCACCGAAGTGTCGGAGGCTCGGATGCGGCTGTCGTTGCAGAGCCTGCGGCCGACGCTGCTGGGCCATACCCTGGATCTGGATTCCACCGTGTTCTGTCGCTATGGCGAACACGAGGGGAGCCTCATCGGGCATAATCCGATCAAACACGGCCGGCCCTCCCATCATCCGCTGGTCGCGTGGCTCAGCGAGCGCCGGCGACTCTTATGGGCCACCTTGCGAGCCGGCCATGCAGGGACGGCCAATGGCGTGCGAGAGTTTCTTGCGCAAGCGTTGACCATGTTGCCGGCGGGACATCGGATCGGCTTGGTGCGAGCCGATGCGGGCTTCTTTGTGACCACGTTCCTCATGGCATTAGAAGCCCGGGACTTGCCGTACATTATCGTGGCCCGGCTGACCCCGCTCGTGCGCAAGCTGGTCATCCACCGGATTCCCGAGAGTGACTGGCGCCCGGTTGCGCGGGGCATCGCGGTCGCCGACATCATGGCCACCGTGCCCGCCTGGCATGGGCAGCACCGGCGGTTCGTCTGCCTGCGTCAGACACTGACGGAGCGGCCCGCCGCCAGTGGGCGGCGGTTGATCGAGTGTCCCGGCTACACCTACCGAGTGTTCGTCACCACCGTGCCCTTTGCCGCGGAACTGGTCACCCGGATGTATGCCGGCCGGGCCGACTGTGAGAACCGCATCAAGGAACTCAAAGAGGACTTGAGTCTCGATACGTTCTGCCTCCAGTCCTTCGACGCCACCGATGCGGCCTTCCGGACCGGCTGCGTCCTCTACAATCTGCTGATGGGATTTCGGGAGACCGTGCTCCCCTCGTGCTGGTTTGAACGGCGACTGCGCGCGGTGCGGGATCTGGTCTTTCTGGTCGGGGCCGATCTGATCCCCGATGCGCGACGGCTGCGGGTCCGATTCGCGGTGCCTCCGGAGGACCGGCCCGAGTTCCTCCAGCGCCTTCGCACGCTCGCCGAGGGGCTCCCGATTGCGGCGCAGTTGGAGTGGGACTTGTGCGAGGCCGACGAGACGGCTCAGCGCCCCAATTCTCCAGTGCCGAACGTCTGGCCAGAGACTCAACTGCCTCGGGCCTCACCCTAAGTGCTTCGCAACTGCGGAATCCGGGTTTAGCAGAGTATTGAAAAACTATTTCGATGCTCAGCAACTCTGAACACCTCAGAGATCACGGACTGAATGAGCGTACAGGATGTTCAAAAAGGCATTCCAGCAAGGCCACAGCGAGCGAAAGGCCGAGGCGTACGCGGTTGGTACGTGGAGGCTTTGAGCGATGCGAGAACGAAGTTGGAGGACTTTTTCGACATCCTGTTAGTGGAAAGAAAACGGGACCGGCGCAAAGGTGATGACAAACACGGCAAAGGCAATCCATCCGACAATGGTGCGATTTCGACCCAGCGGGACATGGGGGTCCATGACAGGGGGATGGCCGACTCCCCACAGTCCCGCCATGAACGCCCAGAGAAACCAGCCTGTCCAGCCGATGAATCCCAAGATCAATAAAATTGGAAGAAAGGCGAGCGCCATCGTCCGCTGGCGGCGCCCCCACAAGGCATAGGCGACATGGCCGCCGTCAAGTTGGCCGATCGGAAGGAGATTGAGCGAGGTTACGAAGAGTCCAAACCAGGCAGCAAAGCCGATCGGGTGGAGCACCACATCGGCTTCGGGTGGAACTGGTCCGATCACGAGCCACGACATGAATTGCAGCAGCAAGGGCTCCCCCAGGTGCAACCCATACGTAGCCGTTCGATCCACCACCGTGGACAGACTGAGTCCGATGATCAGCACAATGACGGCAACGACAAAGCCTGCCAGGGGACCGGCGACACCAATATCGAACAACGCCCGACGACTCAGAATTGGCCCCCGCATGCGGATAATGGCACCGAACGTCCCAATGAAATGGGGAGGGCCCGGAATGAACAGCGGCAAGGAGGCCGGTACCCGGTGAATCTTGGACAAGAGATAATGCCCTAGTTCATGCGTGGTGAGAATAAAGAGCAGCGACCCGGCAAATGGAATTCCCCGCCACAATGCTTCAGGAGAAGCCAGGAGAAAATTGAGAGGCCCACGCACCGGCCCGCTGTAGGCTTGGTAGGCTCCCGCCCACAATGTGGTAAAAACTGTCAGGAGAAAGAGGATAACGGGCAAGGTCCACTTCGAGAAAAAAGATGGCTCGGCGTCATCTTCGGTCTCCATCTGGTCGACGGCCTCCGAGACCGGATCTTGCCCTGTATCAACAAGGACTTCGCGATCAAGCTCTC
>JAQBES010000048.1:0-4000 GCA_032123755.1 Nitrospirota bacterium | reverse complement strand
AATCCCCTTCGATCAGCTACTTCTAATCACAGAAGCCGAACTCATATAACCGGACTCCATCAACCAGTTGAGTCTGTTCGAATAACGTTGGGACAGTACTGGGTGAATCTACGTAAGTTGTCAGATATCAGTACTAGGCATGATTTATTGGTACATTGAACCCTAGGGCTTTGCCCAGGGCCGATTAGCATTATTGAAACCAATAGTGAACTTATATAATGTTTTCAGAGCATTACTAGTATGCAATTAGACCAAGCCACGCAACAGAATTACCCTCCCTCCTGTTCATGGGTTAGTGCAGTATCAACGCATCTGGTTGGCCTCTATCAAAAAAAAAGATGGTCCCAGTCTTACTGGGTTGAATAACGGCACTGATCACTGTTGCCAATGTGCGGTCGGTGCAGTCGAGGCCAGCAAAAGACATCTGGGTTATGCTTGACCTTCCGAAGAAGAACCGCATGGAAGACGTGTAAAGGGCGGAAAGGAAAGGTTGAGGCGCTGGCTCATCTTGAGCAAAAGACTGAACCGGAACCTCATCTTGAGAGGGTCGATGTGAAGGCCAAGAAACCAACGGGATCAAAGAAGGTTACGGGGCTCCGCAGGCAGGCGGAGGAACTGCCCCGGACGGCCAAGCGCAACGTCACGACCATCACGGGCAAGGATGTGCAACAGCTGGTGAACGAACTACAAGTTCACCAAATCGAGCTGGAGACGCAGAACGAGAAGCTCCGCCGGACCCAGATGGAACTCGAAGTAGCGCGCACCCGCTATAAGGATCTCTACGATTTTGCCCCGGCCGGCCATCTCACGCTGGATAGGCACGGCACGATTCTGGAGGGCAATTTGAGGGCCGTGACGCTGCTGGGGGTAAACTGGAAAGAGCTGATCGGACAACCACTCGTGCGATTTATTGCATCTAGTGATGAGGGCACGTTTCACCGGCATTGTCAGGAGGTCTTGAAGACAGGCAAGCGACAAACCTGTGAGGTGCCTATCCGGAAAGAGGCCGGCGTCTCACGCTGGGTCTGTTGCGAGAGCCTTGCGGTTCACGATGAGTTCGGGCACATCACCCACATGAGGACGGCGCTTCTGGACGTGAGCGAGCGTAAACAGGCGGAAGCGACCAGGCTCGAGGCGCTGTCCACGCTGGATGCCATCGTGGACGGCGCGTTCATATTCGACCCCCAGACGCTGCGTTTCAGCTATGCGAACGAGGGGGCCGTGCGGCAGGTGGGGTACAGTCACGAAGAATTGCTGTGCATGACGCCGCTGGACCTCAAGCCGGAATTCGACGAGCCGCGGTTCCGGGCGATGATTGCTCCGCTGGTGAGCGGGGCGGAGTCGGCCCACAGCTTCACGACGGTCCACCGGCGCAAAGACGGCGTGGACGTGCCGGTGGAGATCAATCTGCAATGCGTTGAAGTCGGCACGGCCCGGGCCTGCCTCATTGCCATCGTGCGCGACTTCACCGAGCGGAAGCGGGCGGAAGAGGAAATCCGCAGGCACGGCCAGCTGATCGTAGCGGCCAACAAAGAACTGGAGTCCTTCTCCTACTCCGTCTCGCATGACCTGCGGGCCCCGCTGCGGAGCATCGACGGGTTCAGCCAGGCGCTACTGGAAGACTGTGCCGGCCTGTTGAACGAGCAGGGGAAGGACTACTTGAACCGAATACGGGCGGCGAGCCAGCACATGAGGCAGTTGATCGACGATCTCCTCGGCCTGGCGCACACGTCCAGACATGAGCTGCGGCGTAAATCGGTGGACCTGAGCGCCCTGGCCCTGGGCAGCGCAGACGAGGTGCGGAAGATCTGGCCGGGCCGCCAGGTCGAGCTGGTCGTCGCGCCGGGGCTCCAAGCGCAGGGCGATACTCATCTGCTGCGGATCCTGTTCGACAATCTGCTGGGCAATGCCTGGAAATTCACGAGCGAGCAAGAGCGGGCGACGATCGAGGTCGGCGCGCTGTCCCACGACGGGACGACGGCCTATTTCGTGCGGGACAATGGGGTGGGCTTCGACATGGCCTTCGTCGCAAAACTCTTCGCCCCGTTTCAACGGTTGCATGCCATGACGGAGTATCCCGGCACCGGCATCGGGCTGGCGACGGTGCAGCGCATCGTCGCGCGCCACGGCGGCCTGGTGTGGGGGGAAGGCCTGGTCGGCCAGGGGGCGACTTTTTATTTCACATTAGGAGAGTGAAATGCAGAATGAAGTCCAAGATAATCTTAATTTGTGGAAGACAGTCAGGACGACGAAGCCTTGACGTTGAGGGCTCTGAAGCAGAACAACATCGTCAACAAGATCATCGTGGTGCGCGACGGGGCGGAGGCCCTGGACATTCTGTTTGGCACCGGGGCCCATGAGGGCCGCGACATGAGGGACTTGCCCCAGGTGGTCTTCCTGGATTTGAATCTCCCCAAGGTCGACGGGCTCGAAGTGCTCAAGCGGATCCGGGCGGACCCCCGGACCAAGTTGCTGCCGGTGGTCATCCTCACCTCCTCGAAGGAGGAGCAGGATCTGATCGCTGGATACAGTCTGGGCACCACCAGTTACATCCGCAAGCCGGTGGAATTTGTACAGTTTGCTGAGGCTGCGCGGCAGCTGAAGCTCTATTGGCTGGTGCTCAACGAACAGCCCCCTGCCAACGGAGGTTTTCAATAGAGATGGCCAGCCCGCTTCGAGTCTTAATAATCGAAGATAACGAGGACGACGCGGTCCTGCTGCTGCGCGCACTGCAGCTCAGTGGCTACGAGCTGGTTGCCAGGCGGGTGGAGACTCCGGCCGCCATGCACGACGCGTTGCAACAGGAGACTTGGGACGTCGTCTTGGCGGACTGGAGCTTGCCGCAGTTCAGCGCCCTCTTCGCGCTCGAGATGCTGAAATCCCAGGGCCTGGATCTGCCGTTCGTTATCGTGTCGGGGACGATCAGCGAAGAGGCCGCGGTCGCGGCCATGAAGGCCGGCGCGCACGACTACGTGATGAAATCCAACCTGGGACGGATGGTGCCCGCGATCCAGCGGGAGCTCCGCGAAGCGGACGACCGCCGGGCCAGGAAACAGACGGAACAGGCGCTCGTCTCCAGCGAGGAACGGCTGATGTTGGTGGCCCACGCCACGAACGACGCCGTGCGGGACTGGGATCTTTTGACGAATGGAATGTGGTGGAACGAGGGGCTCTCCTCCTTGTTCGGCCACCAGGCCCAGGACATCGAAGCGGACGTGGAGTCCTGGTACAGCCGCCTGCATCCGGACGACAAAGACCGCGTGATCGTCAGCTGTTACGCCGCGATCAACGGGGGTGTTTCGACCTGGTCGGAGAGGTACCGTTTTCGCCGCGCGGATGGAACCTACGCCGAGGTGCTGGACCGCAGTTCCATCGTGCGGAAGGTCGAGGGCCAGGCCCTGCGTCTGATCGGCGCGATAACGGACCTTACCGCCATCCAGAAGGCGGACGCGGCGTTGCAGGATAGTGAGGAGAAATTTCGCACAGTGGCGGATTGGACCTACGATTGGGAAACATGGAACGATCCACAGGGTCACCAGCTTTACATTTCGCCGTCAGTAGAACGGATCAGCGGCTATCGGGTCGAAGAGTTCTTGGCGGATCCCACTATGCTCAATCGAATCGTTTTCCCGGAAGACCGTACCCGATGGGATCAACACGTCATCGACAAAACGAACAACACCGAGGATGTGAGAGAATTGGAATTCCGCATCCTCACACGGGATGGTGAGATTCGCTGGATTGATCATATCTGCAGGGCCGTTTTCAGCTCATCCAATCATAAGTATTTGGGCCGTCGTGCATCCAACCGCGATATCACCGAGCGCAAACAGGCGGAGGAGAAATTGCGGCGGACCGAGGACCAGTTGCGACAGGCGCAGAAGATGGAGGCCATCGGCCAGCTCGCCGGCGGGGTGGCGCACGACTTCAACAACCTCCTTACCGTCATCACTGGCTACACCGACCTCCTGATGAGCAACCTGCCCGCCGACGCGCCGAC
>JAQBES010000047.1:0-3026 GCA_032123755.1 Nitrospirota bacterium | reverse complement strand
TGATCGTGGGGATTTTCTTCGGCCTGTATCCCGCGAACAAAGCGTCGAAGATGAACCCCATCCAGGCGCTGCGCTACGAATGAGGGCGAGAGGCGAGAGACAGGCGAGAAAGGGAGGGTCGTTGGGTTGAAGATCGAGGGAGCGCTGATTGATATGGGAGATTCAATTCTTTCCTGTCGCGCCAGTCCCGCCTTTCCCGCGCGTCGCGTCCACCAAAAACCATGACTATCACGCAGAACATCGAGATTGCACAGAAACTTCGGGAAGTCGCACTCCTCCTGGAGAATCAGGGGGCGAATCGGTTTCGCGTGCGGGCCTATCGCGCGGCGGCAGAAACGATCGAACGAATGACGGTTCCCGCCGCAGAGATCGTACGGCAACAGGGCACAGACGGATTACAGACATTGCCCGGCATTGGGGTGAGCCTCGCGCGCTCCATTCATACCCTCGTCGTCACCGGGCGACTGCCGATGTTGGATCGCCTGCGCGGCTGCATGGACCCGGTTTCACTGCTCACGTCCATTCCAGGGATCGGTCAAGCCCTGGCCCGTCGGCTGCACGACGATCTTCATATTGAAACGTTGGAACAGCTGGAAATGGCGGCGCACGATGGCCGCTTAAGAGACATTGAAGGGATCGGCCCGAAGAAGCTCCAGGGCATCATCGACTCCCTCACCGCGCGACTTGGACGTGTCCGGCAGAGTGCTGGCAGGACGGCCGGGCGCCCGACTGCTGAACCTCCCGTAGAAGAACTCCTGGATGTGGACAGGGAATATTGCGAAGCAGCCCAGGCCGGCAGACTGCAGACGATTGCACCACACCGATTCAACCCAAAGAAGGAGGCCTGGCTGCCGATCCTCCACACACAACGCGGTACTCGCCATTATACTGCGCTGTTCTCGAACAGCGCCCTGGCCCATCAACTCAAGAAAACGCGGGACTGGGTCATCCTCTACTACGACGATAACGACGGCGAGCGCCTGTGTACCGTGATCACCCGCCACCAAACCCCATTCAGTGGAAAACGAATCGCACGGGGGCGAGAGGAAGACTGTGCAGCCTACTACCAGTCTCGTGAAGCCATGACAACAGAGGCAACTTCCCCAGGCTCGTAATGTCAGCACGCCGGCCGCTCAAACAGGCCGTCCTCGTCGTTCGTGAAACGTGAAACGTCCGAATCCGGAAACGAACAACGCTTCACGAACAAGAGCAGCGAATCCTCGATTGGAGCAGAAGCGTTCACGAATAATACGGGCAAAGATGGTTCACCATGATCCGGATGCCGGGACAGAGCCACCAGGGTCCGCTGCCTCCGCTGACGGATGCACAACGAACGCTGGAGCAGGAACTCCATTCCCACGTCCAGACGCTCGCGGGGCAGATCGGCGAGCGCAACCTGTTTCGCCACGAC
Source organism: Nitrospirota bacterium (assembly GCA_032123755.1). Taxonomy (GTDB): domain Bacteria; phylum Nitrospirota; class Nitrospiria; order Nitrospirales; family Nitrospiraceae; genus Palsa-1315. The sequence goes on along the minus strand of JAQBES010000047.1, from coordinate 1,615 downwards.
AGGCTTGTCATGGCGGCGGATTATATCCGGACGACGCTCGCCGGTGCCGGGTATGAGGTTCGCCGGCAACCCTACGAGGTGGGAGGGAAGATCTGTGAGAATATCGAAGCGGAAATGCGAGGGAGAGAAAAACCGGACGACATCGTCATCATCGGCGCGCACTATGATTCCGTGCAGGGAAGTCCCGGCGCCAACGACAATGCGAGCGGCGTGGCGGCGACGCTCGCCTTGGCTCGTGCGTTCGCGGACACTACGCCGGCCCGTACGCTTCGATTTGTCTTGTTCGCCAACGAGGAACCGCCGTTCTTTCAAACCGAACATATGGGGAGCCGCGTCTACGCCAAGCGCAGCCGCGAGCGGGGCGAAAATATCGTCCTCATGCTCAGCCTGGAGACCATCGGGTACTACTCAGACGAGCCAGGGAGCCAACACCTCCTCTTTCCGTTGAGTCTCATCTATCCCTCGACCGGGAACTTCATCGCCTTCGTCAGCAATGTGGAGAACGGGTTCCTGGTGCGGCAGCTCGTGGGATCTTTTCGGCAACAGGCCCAATTTCCCTCCGAAGGGGGAGCCTTGTGGGACTTGATTCCCGGCGTCGGGTGGTCCGACCATTGGGCTTTCTGGAAGGAGGGGTTCCCGGCGGTGATGGTGACCGACACCGCCCCCTTCCGCTATCCAGCCTACCATTCGCACGCCGACAGGCCCGAGCTCGTTCAATACGAACGGATGGCGCGCGTCGTCTCCGGCCTGCAAACTGTCATCGCGGAGATGGCGAATGGGCCACGGTGAGAGAGGGTGAACGAGAGGAAATAGTCAGACTATCCTGGCTCGTTTTCTCTCACCACTGCTGCACCAGAACGTGACACAGAAAGGGCGGCCTGGGTGAATCCGGAACTGCGCGCGTAGACACTCACTCTCTCCCCCTTCATCGCTCAACCAAGCAAGGGGGTGTGAGAATCTTTCGACTGCGGCCATCGAGCGAGGTCCTTCTTAGGGCGCGCGCTCCGGGAGCAAAGAAAGCTTCTCACACCCTTGCGGCTCACATTCCTCCTTCGCCCCTGCTTACCCCTATTCCTCTGCCTGAACCCCAGGATGATAGGTGCTATACACGTACACAGGGATAGCTAGGTGGCTGAGATATTTTTCCATCAGCGGCTTGACGTCTTTCCAGTCGAGCCCACCCACACCAGTGGCCAACCGTGGAAGCGCAACACTCTTAAACTTCTCAGCCTCAATCGTTTTGCACAGCGCTTTGAGACAGTGGTTCACGTTCTCGATCGTGGCCCGGCCTGGCCTGGCTCCGTGACTGACAGCAGGCTCCTGGGTATACAGACTCACAATCCGAACGCCGCCGACACCGGCCCAGGTCCACAACTCGCCGGTCTTGGGAGTAAACGTCTGAGAATAATGCCGGAAGTCCTTATACATCGCCGGCCAACGTTCTCTAAGTGCCAAAGCTAACCCATTCGCGAAGTTGTCGTTCGGTGCGACGCCATGCGCCAGAGCATCGGCCTTCGTTAATAAAATATCCCCTGCCACTTCCTTCAACATGTGACATCCTCCTCTGTCGAGTTAGTAATGAGCTGCGAATCTTATCACAGGGGAGGGATGAGTC
>JAQBES010000046.1:0-34947 GCA_032123755.1 Nitrospirota bacterium | reverse complement strand
AGGTGGTCAGCTCACCGAAGCGGTTCGGCGCCGGCCCTATTCGGTCGTCCTGTTTGACGAGATCGAAAAGGCTAATCCGGAAGTCTTCAACGTGCTCCTTCAGGTCCTTGACGACGGCCGGTTGACCGACGGGCAGGGGCGCGTCGTGGATTTCAAGAACACGATTGTGATCATGACCAGCAATCTGGGCAGCCAGTACATCTTGGAAGTGGCCAGCGTCGACGAAGAGGTGGAACGCCGCGTGCGTGAAGCGTTGCGCAGCCATTTTCGACCACCATTGCTGGCGTAGGATTTCCTAGTTGCTTCATGAATGCCTCGGGGGCCCTCTGTGTCACGCGTGACGAACTGCTGGCCCTCGGCCGATCTCGTGCCGGGGCCATCGTCACTAAGTCGATGACGGTTGAGCCTCGCGACGGCAATCCGACACCCCGGTACTATGGATTTCCCGGCGGGTCCATCAACTCCATGGGCTTGCCGAATCTCGGGTACAAGGCGTACGCCGCGCTCATTCCTGAATTGAAGACATTCGGGAAACCGGTTATTGCCAGTGTGGCGGGTCTTTGTGAAGACGACTTTTTGACGATTGCAGCCACGATCAATGCGGCGAAGCCCGACTTGATCGAAGTCAATCTCTCTTGTCCCAACATTCCAGGCAAACCCCAGATTGGATATGACGCCAAAGCCTCCGAGCGACTGCTGAAGCGAGTTCGCAAGGTAATCACGGTTCCGATGGGGGTCAAGTTGCCTCCGTACTTTGATCCAGCCCATCATGCAGCGATGGGAGAAGTGATCGGCCGTTGTGGTGTCGATTTTCTCAACTTGATTAACTCGGTCGGCAACGGGCTCGTCGTCGATCCGGAGCGCGAGGCGGTCGTCATCAAGCCCAAGAGTGGGTTTGGCGGACTGGGTGGCACGATCATCAAGCCGGTCGCGCTGGCCAACGTGCGGGCTTTTTGGAAGATCTTCGAAGGGCGATTGCCGATTATCGGGACCGGTGGCGTAGTCAATGGCGTGGATGCCTTCGAGCATGTACTGTGTGGCGCGTCGGCCGTTCAGATCGGGACGGTTTTGGTCGAGGAGGGGGTCGACGTGTTCGGCCGGTTGGAAACGCAGCTGGCGGCACAGCTCAGCAGGAAGGGCTATCCGAGGTTGGAGGACTGCCGGGGAAAGCTAAAAGAACTGTAAGTTTACTTGGCTCCGAACGTCTTGGCAAGGAGCCCCAGCTGCAGGGACCGTCGGAGTAGTTGAGCCACGTTTCGCACATTCAACCGTCGCATCAAATTGAATCGATGCACTTCGACCGTGCGAACGCTGATCTCCAGCACCTCCGCAATCTCACGGTTCGTGTGCCCGATCGATACCAGACGAAGGATGTCACACTGCCGAGGCGTGAGGAGATCAACTTCCATCTCTTCCTGTAGCGGCTGGACTTTTCGGCTCAGAGCAGTTCGCGCACCCATCAATAACCTCTCATCCTTAACTCAGGCGAGTCTAACAAAGGTGTGTATTGCTGTAAACGAAACTACCGATTTGTGCAGGGCTCCGTTACTGGCTAAAAAGATTCGATTTGTTTTCGCTCCCTTACCCATGATGATTCGTTCTGTTCATAGCGCCCCCTCACCCTAGATGACTATACCACTCATGCTCTATCTCGCCCTGATCCGCGCTCATGCGCTCCAGCGGCCATATCGCGCCCTGCTCAGCATTGCAGGAGTGGCACTGGGTGTGCTGGCCTCCGTGGGCATCGGGACGGCGAACATTCAAGTACTGCGATCCTTCGAGCAAGGCGTCACGACGGTCGCCGGTCCTGCCACATTGGAAATTACGGGCCGTGATCTCGGAGTGGATGAATCGGTAATTACGGTTGTTCGTGCGGTCGATGGGGTGGTGAGCGCCGCTCCGGTCATTGAAGAATCGGTCGTGGTCGCCCAGGGGGAACAGCGTGGCCAGGTGCTTCAGGTGTTGGGACTGGATCTACTTGCGGAGGTCGGGACACGTGGATTTCAGGTCCCGCAGGCCGACACCGGCCTGGCGCTGGAGGCGCTCCTGGCTCCTGACGCTCTGTACCTTGGTCGTCAGGTCGCTGCCGACTGGAACCTGGGAGTCGGTAGTATCGTCGAGGTGACGGCGGGAGGGCGTCTCGTACGGTTGCGAGTCGTAGGGCTTATTCATAACGAGGCGGCGCGCTCGTCCCTCTGGGATCGGCTTGCCATCATGGATATTGCTGCGGCTCAGCTATTGTTTCAATCAGTCGGGCGGTTGGATCGAATCGAGCTGGTGACGACGCCTGGTCGACCGCTCGATGACATCGTTGCCTCTGTGCGTGCGCGACTTTCACCCCATCTAGTGGTGCAACGGCCGGCGCAACGGACGAAGCAGGTCGAAAACATGGTGTGGGCGTTCCAGCTCAATCTGTCAGTCATGAGTTGGGTCGGGCTGCTCATCGGGATGTTCTTGATCTACAACACGATAGCCTTTGCTGTGGCGCAACGGAGACGCGAGATCGGCATCTATCGCGCACTCGGCATGACGAAGCGGCGGGTTGCCGGCCTGTTTCTCGTGGAAGCTGGGTTGCTCGGTCTTTTGGGCGGGTTATTGGGAGGTCTTGGGGGGGTCTGGCTGGCCAGGACTTTGGTGTCGCTCGTGAGCCGAACGATCTCAGACCTCTATGCGCCGATCGTGTCTGGCGGGTTGATCCTGTCGATGGACATGGTGACGCTTGTGGCAGTGGCTAAAGGGGTGCTGCTCGGGACAGTGGTCTCGATGGTGGGCGCGTTGGGCCCCAGTGTGGAAGCCGGCAGGACTGTGACGGTCCGTGCCTTGGCACCGGGAGACTATGAATCGACGCATCAATTGAGGGCAGGTCTGTGCGGGTGGATCAGTCTCGTGTTGTTGGTGCTGGCAGGCCTTTGCTCGCTGATGGGCCCGGTCGGAGACCTACCGCTCTTTGGCTATCTCGCGACAATCCTTCTTTTGGGGGCACTCTCCTGTCTTGCACCACTCTGTATCCAGGCGTTGGGCATGCGGCGCCCTTTCCGGGAGAGTAAAACGATGATGCTGGGGGGGAGTCTCCGGCTCATCGCGGCAGACCAGACGGCGCGCCATCCGGGCCGGAATGCGGTGACGGTATCGGCGTTGATGGTAGGATTGTCGATCATGATCGGAGTGGCCGTCATGGTTCGCAGCTTTCGTGACACTGTCGAGGTCTGGGTGGATGAGACCGTGATGGCTGATCTCATCGTGGCTCCGCAATCCTGGCTCCAGGGGAAGCAGGCTGGGCAAGCGTCGCGTGCCTTACCAGGGGCCTGGCGTTCGACCCTGATGGCGATTGACGGCATTGCCGCGGTCGATACCCTTCGGGACGTGTATGTGGACGTCGATGGTCAGCCAGTGGCGTTGGTGTCACGAGATCTTCGGCTCCATGCTCAGCGCAGCCGGTATCAGATGATGCATGGAGATTCGAGCGTGGCCCTGCAGCGAGCCGCCGAAACCGGAGGCGTGCTCCTGTCTGAAGTGTTGGCAACTCGATTACGACTTCGTGAGGGGAGCAAGATCTCGATCACGACGCCGGCGGGACCCGTTGCTGTGTCCGTTGAGGGGGTCTTCTACGATTACGCGACTGACGGCGGGAAGATGGTGATGGATCGAACATGGTATCAGCGACAATGGCACGATGACCGCGTAACAGTGTTTTCTATCTACCTGGCTGCCGCGGCTGATCCAGAACAGGTTCGGCAGTCGATTGTGACGCACGTCGTAGGACTGGATGGAGTGACGGTTCCACCGTTGGTGATCCGAAACCACGAGTTGCGGAAAGAGATTCTCGAGATCTTCGACCGCTCATTCATATTGACCTATGTCCTTGAAGCCATTGCCGTACTGGTGGCCATACTCGGCATCGTGAATACCTTGGTGACGGCCGTGTTGGAGCGACAACGTGAATTTGCCACGTTGCGGGCTATCGGCGCTGGCACGAGGCAAGTGGAGCGATTAGTCTTGTGGGAAGCGGCCTATCTCGGGTTGATCGGGGCCGTACTGGGCGTCGTGGGAGGCCTGTTGCTTGCCTTGGTCCTGATCCACGTGATCAATAAACAGTCCTTTGGCTGGACGATTCAGATGACGGTCCCAGGCGGAGTGATTCTGAAAGCCGTAGGACTCGCACTTACGGCTGCCCTGGTGGCCGGCTACTGGCCCGCGCGCTGGGCAGCACGACAGCCGGTGGTGGAAGGGCTGCGGGAGGAGTAAGACCACTTTATTGGTCCTGTGCTCCCGGAGCAGAGTCGGGAAGGAGTCTGATGATATTCTGTGCTCGCGCAACGCGCGGCTTAAGAAAGACCTCGTTGGACGCGCGCAGTGGAAGATCAATCAGCCTCCATCCCTGAAGAGAAAATAAGCAAGCTTTGATGGATCATCTGCAACTTCGTTCGACGGGCGCAGTGGGACCAACAAGGGTCCCCTCACTCAGGAGTACCGGGGATAAGAAGAAGCGTGCGCAGTGCAGGGCCAAGCCAGGCCGCTCCTCGGGAGATGGAAAGTGAGCAAGTTTGGGAACATCATTGGTAAGAGTGAGCCTACGCTGCCATAGACGTACGATTGGCAAAAGCGAGCGGCATGTCCTTGCGATCAGACGGTGCAACTGTCAGTAACGGCCTTGCTGTGTATCCGACCTCCTGCGCCACCCAGAGCGTAGGGATCTGCTCGATGGCAATATTGTAAAGATTGACCGAGTCATTATAGAACTCACGCCGATCGGCAATGGTGCTTTCCAGTGCCGATATGCGCTGGTGAATGGCTAAGAATTCTTGATTGGCTTTTAGATCTGGATACTGTTCGGCCACGGCGAAGAGTTTTCCCAAGGCACCGACGATCTGATTTTCTGCCTGTGCTTTGTCGTTGATATTCAAGCCAGCGCCATACGCATTGCGGGCTTTGGTCACGGATTCCAGGGTCTCCCGCTCGTGCGTCATGTAGCTATTACAGACCTGGACCAGCTTGGGAAGCTCATCATGACGCTGTTTCAGGATGACGTCGATATTCGACCAGGCCTTGTCGATATTATTGGCGAGTCGGACCAGCATGTTGTAGACGCCGACCACATACGCGACAAGTACAATCAGTCCAATAACCAGCACGATTCCGATCAGTAATGTGCCATTCATGGGTGTTCTCCTTTTGAGTATGATTGTTACGATATTGTTGTCAGGTAGTACTTGAAGATGATGATCAAACAGGTTGCAGCAAGCGTCAGGCCTCCAACTCCATAACCCAACATCTGCCATTGCAATCGGGACAGTAAGTCCTTTTCGCTTCGATCCGAGATGATGAACTCATGATCTTGGCTGCCACTGATGTATATACGGGTGGAGTTTTCGACGCTCTCTCTGGTGCCGAGGTGTTCATGGGCGGTTCCGAGAACGTAGACCTGCTCTTCCGGTAGGAGGAACGATTCTCGGCACCGAAGTGTCTTGCTTCCCATCCAGCGTTCGGTCGAAATCCCCAATCGATCCAGTCCGGCGATTGTGGTGGGGGGCAATTCTCCGAGCCAATTGTTTCGATAGGTGCGATCGTTCGGCAAGATAAGCTCAGCGCCAAGGGGCACGACGAGCACACGTCCGGTTGAATCACGCACAAAGAAGGGTTGTTCAGATGTGCCCTTGCCAATGGTCTCCCACCGTGCATTCTTCCCGGAGCCAACATGCTCTTCAACGGCATACGAATAGAACACACAGGGAAGCCCGCTGAAGGGTGCGGAGAGGAGGCCCTCCTCGGGCTGCGCTTGTCCACTGATCTCGACTAACCCCAGAGCGAGTGAACGAATGGTTGAGGTCGGAATATTTTCGATCAAGCGCTTCCGCTGATGAACCATCCATCCGTAGACGATGAGTCCGAAACCTCCTACGGTACCAGCCGCCAAGTACAACAGGGGTTGATCCGGTGGCTGGCTCCACTGAGCGGTTTTCATTGTTTTACCGATCCCCGCAACTAGGATGAGCCCTCCTAGCACAAAGGCGAATCCGAAGAACAAAACCCAGAACAAAATAACTTGTTGATTGGGGCGTTTCTTCTTGAACCTGGGTTGATCGCGAAACGTGTCGTTGAGTGCACGATGTCTCGCTGCAGCCCGCGCGTACAGCTCAGCTTCATGGATCTGGATCGGGACTGCGGCGCCTCGGTAGGTCTCATTCAGACGAGTGAGGCTTCCGCGAGGAAGCCACCACCCGTGGCAGGAATCGCAGCTAAGGAAGGGCGGTTGAGATACCGTTTCGGTCTCCATGTGATTTTCGCATCGAGGACACAGTGTCTCTGTCCTGACCGCGACGCCTCCCGTGTCACCAATAGCCCGTTTCAGTGAAACGTAGTCCTCCACGAAAAAATTCACCTCTCCCACATCGAGCCATAGCCCGTGTCCGGAGGAACAGACATCGAGCCCCGGACCATGGCTTGTCGGAATCTCTATAAGGTCCTCCTGACAATCGAGACATTTCATGGTGAGCATCGTGTTCAAACTGTAGCAAGAATCAGGCAGGTGTCAAAGCGAAACACTTGTAACTGCTTTGAAAGAAAGAGGTTCCCGCGTGATGATGAGCGAGGAACTATGCTGCAGGATGAAGCAGGTCAGTCCTAAGCAACATCCTATTGCAGACCGTCGCCTTAGCGTTTGTAGCGGCTCCGGGGGTCGGTTACTGGCCCGCGGGCTGGGCAGCAAGGCAAGTCGGTGGTAGAGGGCCGCGAGATGAACGAGGAGAAGTTGGCGTATGAGTTAGGTGCTGACTGGCTGCTGGTAATCGACTTCGATCTTGAAGCCCAGGTCTTCGATCATGCCCCAGACCTCGGGGGCTGGCTGGCCCGGTGTCGTGAGGTAGCCGTTTACGAAGACGGAATCGGCTGGATAGAGGGCAAGTGGCTGCAGGGACCGAAGATTATGCTCGCGGCCGCCGGCGATGCGGATTTCGGTATGTGGGTGAAGCAAGCGGAAGAGGCAGAGGACTTTCAAGCAGCGTTGTGGGGTAAGCTGATCGCAATGCTCGAGCGGTGTGCCAGCCGCCGGATGAAGCATGTTCAGTGGAATCGAGTCCGGTTTCACCTCGATGAGGGCCATCGCGAGGTCGATGAGATCCTCGTCCTTCTCTCCCATTCCGACGATCCCACCGGAACAGATTTCCAATCCTGCCGCTCGAGCGCTCCGGATGGTGTTGAGTCTGTCTTGGAAGGTATGCGTGGTGCAGATTGAGGCGTGAAAGGCTTCGCTCGTATTCAAGTTGTGGTTCACCCGATCGACACCCGCAGCCTTCAGTCGCTTGGCCTGTTGTTCATTCATGAGGCCCAGTGAACAGCAAATCTGAATCGGAATTTCTTGCTTGATCGAGCGTACGGCGCCTGCGATTTCGTCGATTTCCCGATCCAACGGACTCCGACCGCTGATGACGATGCAATAGCGTTGGGCCTTCGAGGCCGCCGCTTGTCGGGCGCCTTCAAGCATCTGTTGCCGGGGTACGAGGTTATAGCGTTCGATGGGGGCGCTGGAGATTGCAGATTGGGAACAGTAGTGACAGTCTTCCTGACAGGCCCCGCTCTTGGCGTTCTGCAACATCTGGAGGCGAACGGTCTTACCAAAATAGTGGGATCGGACGGTAAAGGCGGCTTGGAGGAGCCCCAACAACTGCTCATCTGGAGTATCAAGCACGGCCTGGCATTCGCTTCGTGTCAGCGTCTCGTCGCGCAAGGCTTTGTCAGCGAAATCTTGATAGTTGACCATGGGACACTCCATCATCTGTAGAGGCTGCATTGACTGCGATGCGGATGGCTGCGCGTACGTTAGGCAGCCAGACTGGCCGAAAACCTACACGGTTTCGAAGGGAGAAGCAATGCCCTGGTAGGGAACCGTGGAGACTGGGAGGGGGCCGCTGTCTTGACCTGGGACCGCTTGACCGGCATTTGGCCAGGGCAGTGCGACGAGCGTATTCCAGGTCCCACAGCGGCGGCAGCGTCCCGACCATTCGGCCGATTCTTGCTGGCAGGCGGTACAGACATAGGGGACGACCACACGCTTCTTGAAATGCAGGGCTTTCTTGAGTTCAGAGACGGCCTGTTCCATGTGCTGCTTGCGCAGAAAGAGATTGGCCATGATTTTATGATAATCGACCAATTGGTCCTGTATCCCTTCGACGGTCGAGAGGATGTCGAAGGCTTCGTCGACCATTTCGAGCCGGTAGTAGAGCTTGCCTAAATAGAACTGGAGGGCGGGGTTGTTCGGGTCTTGCTGGAGGGCCTCCTGGTAGACACGGATAATTTCGCTTGGTTCGCCCTGTTCGAGGAAGAGTTCTTCGAGGCGGTGCAGGATGATGATACTGCGGGTCTTGGCGTAGACCTTCTTGAGAATTTCTACTGCCTGCTTGGTCTTGCCTTCCCGGATCAAGATTTCACCAATGCCGATGTAGGCCGGCAAGAATGTCCGGTCTTTCTTAATGGCGCCTCGGAAGTAGCGTCGTGCCTTATCGGGGTGGCCTCGTTCCAGCAGTTGGCGCCCTGTCTCGTATGTGCAGCCGGTGAGGAGATGGGCTTCGGCCAGGCGTTCCGGCTCAGGCAGTTTGGCCTTCAGGAGACGATGTTGGATTTCGAGCGCCTCGCTCCATTTTTCGAGCCTGATCAATAGATCGCGCTTGCGGATGAGCGCGGTGAGGTTGTCCGGTTCGATCTTGAGCATCTTGTGCAGGGTCTGCAAGGCGTCCTCATAGCGCTTGGTGCCCTCCAAGTCGTTTGCCAGCTCCAGCAGAATTTCGATGTTACGATCGTCGACGCGATTCGCTCGTTGATGGAGGCGGATCGCCTCAGCGAAGTTGCTCTCAGCGCGGTAAATGTTTCCCAGCCATAGCAGCGAGTCGACACGATTCGGGTCCATGGCCAGCGCTTTTTCGAACAGACCGATGGCTTCGACGGTGCGTTTCGACATGAAGGCATGGGTGCCTTCGCGATGGAGAGCATCGATTTTTTCCTTGCGTCGCAACAGCCGCATGCTGCGCCAGTTGCCGATAACGTGGGCGGTTTGCCGCATGCCGACTGCCAGGGCCACGAGCACGGCGCCGACGGCCATGGAAAAGATGACGAGTGTGACCGGACTCAGTTCGAACTGGATGGAGGGGCTGGTCCGGACTGCGACTGTTCCAGGATTCAACTCGCGAAAATAGCTGTAGAGGAAGATTCCGGCGCTGACGAGGAAGATGGTGGTGAGCAGTCGGAGCATTGATCTAGGCCTTTGTTTTCGCTGGCGCCTTTTTCCGTTTCACGGGCCGTGGGGTGATCGCCTGTTGTGCGGCCGGCGGTTCGCCCGGGATGGCGATGCGCTTTGCGTCGGCCCACAACCGTTCGAGTGCGTAATGCTGCCGGACATCCTGCTTGAAAATATGGACGATGACATCGCCGAAGTCCATCAGAACCCACTGCGAGGATCGCGTACCTTCGATGCTCAGCGGTTTGGATCCTGAGCGGGAGAGGACCCCTTCGATATGATCGGCGATGGCACTCGCCTGGCGATCCGAATCTGCAGAGCCTATGACCAGGTAATCTGCAACAGAGGTCAGCGGTGCAACCTGGAGTATGAGAGCATCGGTGGCCTTCTTGTCGAGCATGGCCCGGGCAATGGCGAGGGCCGTAGACCTAGCTGTTCGTGCGATCGCGGTCCTCTTGGTAGAGATGATGTTGAAGTATATAAGATTCCACTAAGGGCGGCAACAGATTTGCCACTGGAAGCCCTTGGCGGATTCGCGAGCGAATGTCCGATGCGGAGATCGGGCAGGGTGGTAGTTTGAGGCAGGTCAGGCCGTGCTTTCCGAGTGGCGCCTCGATTCTGGAAATCCGTCCTGCATCCAAGTCCGCCAGCGAGGGGTATGGAATCGGCGGAAGCAGTGCCACGGTTGAGAGGGAACGAAACGACAGGCCTGGCCGGGAGAGGACGACGAACTGGCAGAGCTCCAGTAGTGTCAGCGGTTCACGCCAGGAGGGAAAATCCAGAAAGGCATCGAGCCCGATCAAGAAAAAGAGCTGGGTCTGCGCTCCATATTCTTGCTGCAGTAGGCGAATAGTGTCGATGGAGTAGGACTTGCCTGGCCGACGGATTTCGACATCAGAGATGGCGAGAGAAGGGTCTGAGGCGATGGCAAGGCGGACCATCTCATAGCGGTCTTGGGACGGCGCCAGACTGCCGTTCAGTTTATGGGGAGGGTGACTCGTGGGAATGAAGAGGATTTGGTCAAGCCCGATGGCCTCGCGTGTCTGGCGCGCAATGGCTAGGTGACCGTTGTGCACGGGGTTGAAGCTGCCGCCCAATAGTCCAAGACGCATACGTCAAATGATGAATGTTCGATGTCGAATTTTGAATGAGGGAACATGCGAAGACTCGACGCAACCTTGATTCTCTCGTTCAGCATTCATCATTGAAAACTTAACATTATCCTTCAGAGGATTACGAGGTTGTCTCGGTGGATGACTTCCTCGTATTCCTGCGGGCCGAGCTGCTGCTGGATCTCGATCGTTTTGAGCCCTTTAATCCGTGCCAAGGTATCGGAGGAGAAGTTCACGAGTCCTTTGGCAAATTCTTTGCCATCTTGGTCGAGGCAACTGACTGCATCTCCCGTATCGAACGGACCGCTGATGTCCAGAATGCCTGAAGCCAACAGGCTCTTGCCCCGTCGGGCTAGCGCCTCGACGGCTCCGGGGTCGAGCGTCAGGGTGCCTCGCGGCCTGAGGGTGAAGGCGATCCAATGCTTACGACTGGTGAAGCGACGTTCCTTCGCGAGGAAGAGGCTGCCGCCTGATCCGCCGGCTAATACGTGCGGAAGGAGGCCAGCTTCTTGCCCGTTCAAGATCAAGGTGGCCACTCCATACTCACTGACTTTCTTGGCAGCCTGGACTTTCGTGGCCATGCCCCCAGTTCCCTCGAACGTGGTGGAGATGCTAGCCCGCTGCTCAATTTCTTCTGTGATGTCCTGTATTAAGGGAATTAGCGTGGCTGCGGGGTTTTTGCGTGGGTCCTCGGTAAAGAGGCCGTCGATATCGGAAAGGATGATCAGGAGTTCCGCGTCGACCAGATGGGCCACCTCGGCCGCCAGCGTATCGTTGTCGCCGACGCGGATTTCATCCACGGCGACCGTATCGTTTTCATTGATGATGGGGACCACGCCGAACCCGATCAGTGCACTCAGGGTGTGGCGTGCGTTGAGAAAACGACGGCGATCGGCGAGGTCGTGGTGGGTGAGTAGAACTTGCGCCACTTTGACGTCGAGCCGCTCAAAGGATTTTTCGTACGCCCACATGAGCCGGCTCTGGCCGACCGCAGCGGCCGCCTGTTTCACGGGAAGACTCTTGGGGTATTCCTTCAGACCTAATTTCTTGATACCGGAGACAATCGCGCCGGATGAGACGATCAAGATTTCACGTCCGCTCGACCGGACTGCTGCGATTTCATCCGCGAGCCGATCGATCTGTTCTGGGCGCAGCCCTGTGTCTCGGGACGCGACAAGACTGCTCCCGATTTTGATGACGATGCGGGTGGCCTGTCTTAGGAGATCGTCTCGCATGGCGTGGCTCGAAGCTGCGCTACCTGTTGCCCTACATAGGTGACGAGTTCCGTCAGTCCTTCTCTCGTGGCGGCAGAGATCGGGAGGCACGTATAACGATGGCGTGTACAGTACTTCTGCAACTCGCACAGGCGTGCCCTGTCTCCAGCCACGTCGATTTTCGTGGCGACCACCGCAAAGGGGCGTGTGGTGATCGGCTCATCGTAGGCGGCTAATTCCTGACGCATGATCTCGAAGCTCTTGACGGGTTCCTCGGGGGCCCATTCTGATACGTCGATCATATGCAGCAAAAACGACGTGCGTTCGATATGCCGAAGAAATTGGAACCCCAGTCCCTTTCCTTCATGGGCACCTTCGATGATCCCGGGAATATCTGCGACGGCGAAACTTCCTTTGTCTCCCCAGCGAACGATCGCCAGATTCGGCGTCAGCGTGGTGAAGGGATAATCAGCGATCTTCGGTCGGGCTGCCGAGATTGCGGCGATGAGCGTTGATTTTCCGGCATTGGGAAGGCCCACAAGCCCGACGTCGGCCAACAGTTTCAGCTCAAGTCTAAGCGACCGTGTTTCGCCTTCCGTACCTGTTTCAAATTCCGTGGGCGTACGGTTGGTCGACGTGGCGAAGTGGTTATTCCCTCGTCCGCCACGGCCTCCGTGAGCTCCCACAAACTGCTGTCCTGGGGTGACTAGGTCGGCCAACACCTCATCGGTCTGATCATCGAAGATGACGGTGCCGACCGGAAGGGCCACTACCACGTCCTCTCCGGTTCTTCCGGAGCAATTGGCAGCGCCACCCTGGCGACCGACTTCTGCTTCGTAGTGTTTCTGGTATCGGAGGTCGAGGAGCGTGGTCATGCGAGGCGACGCTTCAAACACGACTTTGCCGCCGTGGCCGCCATCGCCACCGTCCGGTCCACCGCGGGGCACGAATTTTTCGCGCCGAAAACTGCATGCGCCGTCGCCGCCGCGGCCGGCTTTGATCTGGATACGGACTTCATCGACAAACATCGGCGCACCGTTTCAGCGTGATGACTGTGTGGGCATGACTTGCGAGGAACATCCCGTCGCACTCCAATGCATGCCGGGAGCCCTCGCGGTAACGACACTGTGACGAGAAAAGAAGAAAAGAATGTACTATGAAATCGAAGGCGCGGAGTAGACACTGACCTTTTTTCGTCCGCGTCCGCGTTCGAACTTCACGGTCCCTGTAATGCGGGCGAAGAGGGTATGGTCTTTGCCGAGGCCAACGTTGAAACCGGGGAAAAACTTCGTTCCCCGCTGACGGATCAAAATCGATCCGGCCTTCACGGTCTCCCCGCCGTAGGCCTTGACCCCAAGATATTGCGGATTGCTATCGCGCCCATTTCTAGTTGATCCGCCGCCTTTATTTGTTGCCATGACTGATCCTCGTTAAGCCGTTTCGATACCGGTAATGCGCAATTTAGTGAAGCCCTGGCGATGGCCATTGGTCCGCCGATAGTTCTTGCGCCGTTGTTTCTTGAAGATGGTAATGGAGCGGGTTCGATCCTGGTTGATGATCTCGGCTTTGACGGTGGCCCCTTTGACCAAGGGTTGTCCAACTACCATGCCCTTCTCGCCATGCACCAACCGAACTTGTCCGATTTCGATTGTTCCCCCGACCTCGCCGGGAAGGGATTCCACCTGGACCAATGATCCAGTTTCGACTCGATACTGCTTGCCGCCTGTCTCAATGATTGCGTACATAAGTCCCTGTCTCCGTTACAGAAGATGAACTTTTAACATATGGATTTGAAGCCTGTCAAGGTGTAGATGCGCGCTCCCCTGAGATTCCACCCCTGACGGAGTCTACCGGCAAACCCTCCCCCTCCTTCGGGTTACCCTATTCGGGGGCTATCCTGCTCTGGTTCTTGCGCGTATGCTGTTTTTCTCTCGTAGAACCATTTCATGAATCGGAGATGACTGATGGCCGTAACACCGAATCCTCGTCCCTCCAAGCCGAAAGGCACTCGATTTGTGCTCCGTCCCTATCGTCGCATACCCACCTGGCTTCCTCTTTATTATCTCAGCGGGGAATGTATCGGGAAGGGTGTTGTGACCAATTTGTCTCAATTGGGGATGCGAGTCCAGGGTGACCATGCGGTTGAGCCAGGCCTCGACTTGGCGTTACGCCTCACGCTTGCGGACAATGGCTCGACGATAGAGATTGAACGAGCGACGGTCCGATGGGTTAACGGGTATGATTTTGGGCTGGATCTTGTCCGCCTCAGTCCGTTAGCCGAGGAGCACATCGCCTGCTTACTGAGCCGGCAGATTCGTGCCCCTCAGACGCCCGCCTGAAAGACTGCTCCCTACATGAATCATGCTGGCTAGCTCATACTTGCCTGTAGGCCATGCCGCGCCCGGTTGCTTGACGCTTCTTCCAACCCGCTGCTATATTCCGATTTCATCGCTCGATGGTTCACGTGATCGTTTTCGTTGCCAATGCTTGAGCCACAAGGAAAAATTTGGATGGACGGGGCGTTCGTCAACTGGGCGGACGCGCAGGTCCACGTCATGACCCATTCGCTCCATTATGGACTGGCTGCGTTCGAGGGGATTCGCTGCTACAAGGGGAAGTTCGGTTCTGCGATTTTCCGCTTGCAGGAGCATGTCGACCGGCTGTTCGATTCCGCCCATATCGGCATGATGCAGATGCCTTTCGACAAGAAACAGGTCGCAGCGGCCATCGTGGAGACAGTCAGGGTGAACAAGCTGGAGGCCTGCTATATCCGTCCACTTGTCTATATCGGGCACGGAGCGATGGGAGTTTATCCCGGCGACAATCCAATCAAGTTGGCCATTGCGGCCTGGACATGGGGCACTTACCTCGGGGACGATGCATTGGCGAATGGGATGCGGGCTCGCGTGTCGTCGTTTACTCGTCATCACGTCAATGTCTCGATGACGAGAGGAAAGATCTCCGGCTACTACGTGAATTCGGTCCTCGCGAAGCGGGAAGCGAAAGCGGACGGGTACGACGAAGCCATTCTTCTCGATACCGAGGGGTATGTGTCCGAGGGGACGGGGGAGAATATCTTCATTGTGCGTAAAGGGCAGATCAAGACTACGCCTCTCACCTCGATCCTCGACGGCATCACTAGAAGCTCCGTCATCGATTTGGCGCGGGAGCAGCGTATTCCCGTGGTGGAGGAGCGATTCACGCGCGATGACATGTATATCGCCGATGAAGTGTTCGTGACCGGGACCGCTGCCGAGCTGACGCCGGTGCGGGAGATCGACAACCGTCGTGTTGGACCCGGCACCCCAGGTCCGATTACGCAAGCTCTACAGAAGGCCTTCTTTTCCATCGTGCGTGGGGAGGACCCGTCCCACGAGGCGTGGCTCACCCGCGTGTAACAGGACGCCGAACAGTTTCTGTTCTCACCCTCACATCCCCCACGCGGTCTTCCCGAGGCATGGCTCTCGCGGCGCCTCTGATCCCGTGAAGCGTGAGGATCGGCTGGTGGCTCTGGTTTGTTTAGTCTGTTTCGATTATTTGGTTAAACCAGACTAACTGGATAAACCAAAGAGACAAGATGAGCCAGACAAACTACGAGGACCGACTTTTTCAGTGTCCTGTTTAGTGTCCGCTGGAGGAAGCGTCGCCAGGAGCGTGGCTCTCAGCGGCTGGGGCTTCCGGCGTAGCGGGCGGGGTTTCGGGGCCTGTTTGAGAGGTTTCTTTCTTTTTGAGATCGATGACCGTGGAGGAAAAGGTTCGTTCTCTTGCCATGATTGCTAGGCTCAACGAGGTCAGCATGAAGACAGCAGCGACGACGACCGTGAATTTACTCAAGAAGTTGGCGGGGCCACGGCTACCGAAGACGGTCTGACTGGAACCTCCGAATGACGCGCCGATTTCAGCGCCCTTACCTGATTGCAAGAGGATCGCGCCGACCATGAGAAAACAGATCAACACATGAATGACGATAAGAACAGTATACATGGCACTCCAATCAGTTAAGCACGCTGTGTCTGAGCAACGCGGACGATTGTAGCAAACGAGTCGGGATTGAGACAAGCCCCACCCACCAGGGCCCCGTCGATTGCGTCCGAGGCGAGGAGCGACTCGATGTTCTGAGGTGTGACGCTTCCGCCATACAGGATTCTGATGGCCGACGCCGTTTCGCTATTCCACCCGGTCTCCACGAACAAGCGGATCGAGCGATGCACGGCTACGGCCTGCTCCGTGGTGGCTGCTCGTCCCGTGCCAATGGCCCAGACCGGTTCGTAGGCGATTGTGACTGTCGCAAGATCCTGTGTGGACAACCCTGCCAGACTGCCGGTGAGCTGAGTTGTGACAACCGATTCCGTTCGGCCGGTCTCACGTTCCGTCAACGATTCTCCCACGCACAGGATCGGAGAGAGCCCGTGCATCAACGCTGCCCGGACCTTCTTCTGAATATCCTGATCTCGTTCACCGAAGAGCGTACGGCGTTCAGAGTGGCCGACGATCACATAGCGGCAGCCAAAATCACACAACATCGGAGCGGACACTTCTCCGGTGAAAGCCCCGTGCTGCTCCCAATGTACATTCTGCGCGCCGAGGCTGATCCAGGAGGAGGGGCCTAAGGCGCTGCGGGCCGATTCGAGGGCCGTAAAGGGCGGCGCAAGGACCACGTCGGCGTTGGGGGATGCAGGCAGTCGTTCGCAGAGGTCGCGAATGAAGGCTGCAGCCTCCGAGGCCGTCTTGTTCATCTTCCAGTTGCCGATGATGAGGGGTTTACGCACGGGTCTCTCGATGGTGGTAGAGGGTGAGATCTCAGCGACGAGGCGATTACTAGACTCGATCCGGGAGAGCGGTCAAGCCCGGGAGTTGTTTGCCTTCGAGCAATTCCAGCGCGGCGCCGCCGCCGGTCGAGATGAACGACATATTCTCCGATTCGCCGGCTCGATGCACGGCCATTGCCGTTTCGCCTCCGCCGACGATCGTCAGGGCATAGGCATCGGCGATCGCGTGAGCCATTGCAAGGGTGCCTCGGGCATAGGCATCGATTTCAAAGACACCCATCGGGCCGTTCCAGAGAATCGTCTTTGCGTTCTGGACTGCTAGGTTGAAGAGTTTTACGGAGGCCGGGCCAATGTCGAGCGCGTACCACCCTTTAGGAATCTCCTGGACCGGGACGATCTTCGATTCCGCTCCAGGCTCGCGGCTGGCCGCGACGACACAATCGACCGGCAGGTAGAATTTCACACCGCGGGAAAGAGCATGGTCCTCGATGCCTTTGGCGAAGTCCAACATGTCGTTTTCGACCAGGGAGTTGCCGATTTCCAGCCCCTTCGCCTTTAAGAAGGTAAAAGCCATGCCGCCGCCGATAATGACTTTATCGACGCGCTTGCCCAGATTTTCGATGACGCCGATTTTCCCTGACACTTTTGCCCCGCCGAGAATGGCGACAAAGGGCCGAACGGGGTTTTCGACGGCTCCCTCGAGGTACTCGATTTCTTTCTTGAGCAGGAAGCCGGCGGCCGAGGCGGGAATGAATTTGGTGATGCCGACGGTGGAGGCATGGGCCCGGTGTGCGGCGCCGAATGCGTCGTTGATATAGACATCGCCGAGGGCCGCCAGCGCTTTCGAGAAGGTGTCGTCGTTTTCTTCTTCACCCTGATGGAATCGGAGGTTTTCAAGGAGCAGGACATCGCCCTGTTTCATCTTGGCGACAAGCCCTTCCACGGCCGGGCCGATACAATCTGGTGCAAACAGGATGTCTTTGCCCATGAGCCGCCCCAGGCGTTTTGCCACCGGGGCCAGACTGTACTTGGGGTCGAACTTTCCGTTCGGTCGGCCCAGGTGCGAACAGAGGATCACCTTGGCACCGTCGTCAACGGCTCGATTGATGGTCGGCAGCGTCGAGCGAATTCGGGTGTCGTCGGTAATTTGGTGTGAATCGTCCAACGGGACGTTGAAGTCGGCTCGGATGATGACGCGCTTGTCTCGCAGCACGACGTCGTCGATCGTTTGTTTGCGCAGATTCATCGCAGTTCCGTCAGGTCGGTCATTCCTGGAATGGGAGTCAGCATGCAACAGAATTTGGCTGAGGCAGGCATCGCCTCAAGGTGCTCAGTGCCCTGTCGTTTTTGCCGCGATCATCTTGATCAGGTCTCGAACCCGGCATGAATAGCCCCACTCGTTGTCGTACCAGGCCGTCACCTTGACGAGCCGTTTGTCGATGACCATCGTGAGTGGGGCATCGAATGTGGCCGAATGAGGGTCGCCCTTCTGGTCGATCGAGACGATCGGGTCTTCAGAATAGAGCAGAATGTCTTTCATCGAGCCGTTTGCCGCTTTCCGGAAGGCGGCGTTGACGGAGGCGAGGTCACAGTCCTTTTCGGTTTCGACGGTCAGATCTACCAGCGAGACATTCGGCGTGGGGACACGGATGGCGAGGCCATCGATCTTGCCTTTGAGCTGTGGCAACACTAAATGCAGTGCCTTTGCCGCGCCGGTGCTGGTCGGGATCATCGACATGCCTGCCGCGCGCCCGCGCCGCAAGTCTTTGTGGGGCAGATCGAGTAGCTGTTGGTCGTTGGTGTAGGAATGGATCGTGGTCATGACGCCGTGTTTGATGCCGAAATTATCCAACAGAACTTTTGCCACGGGAGCCAGACAATTGGTCGTGCAGGAGGCGTTGGAGATGATGTGGTGCATTTTCGGATCGTAGGCTTCGTTGTTGACGCCCAACACGAGAGTGACATCCGGGTCCTTCGCCGGCGCGGAAATAATGACGTGTTTGGCTCCGGCAGAGAGGTGCTTCCCTGCGCCTTCGCGGTCGGTGAAGCGCCCGGTCGATTCGACGACGATGTCCACTCCCAGGTCCTTCCAGGGAAGCTCTTTTGGGTCCTTTATCGCGAGCACTTTAATGGGCTTGCCGTCGATGAGGATCTGGTCGCCTTTGGCTTCGACGCTTCCCTGTAACGTCCCGTGTACCGAGTCGTATTTCAAGAGGTAGGCGAGCGTCTTCGCATCTGTGAGATCGTTAATTGCGACAAAGTGTAGGTCGGAATCACCGAGTGATGCCCGCAGGACGTTCCGTCCGATCCGTCCAAATCCGTTAATACCGATCCGAATAGCCATGACGAGTAGCTCCTCAGGATAAAAAATGGGCCGGTTGAATCCACTGGCTCCAACGAGGCCGATAGTATCGACGCCCCTGGGCCTTGTCAAGCCATACCAAGGCGGTAATTCCGCGCTGGATCACAGAAGTTTCACTGCCACTTGAACCGGATGCTGACAGAATTGGTGCAAGGTTCGCAGACCTGTGCCTTGCGTCTCTGTTGCTGGGTTCGTTAGAGTTTGTCGAATTCAGCGCGCGACGTTTTTCTTTGAGGTATCGGTGAATTTCTTCGAACAGACCACGCAAGTGTTGGAGTGGCCAAGACTGCTCGAGGCCCTTGCCGGGCATGCCCGATCCACAATGGGGGCGACGCGTTGTCGTGCCCTCGAATTGGCAACCAGCCTCCACGATTCGCAGCGGCGCCAGCAGGAAACGACGGAGATGGGGCAGCTACAAGAATCCGGCGAAGCCCTGCCGCCTTTGGCATTTCCGGATATTCGGGACCCGCTGGTCCGGGCGAAGAAAGGAGCGGCGTTGGAGATCCACGAACTCCGAGATTGCGCGCTGGTGCTGGAGTTGCTGGAGGAGAGCGGCCGTTTTGTGGGACGGCATCAGCACGACGCTCCTGCGCTGGCATCCGCCGCACACCCATTGCAATCGTTTGGGAAGTTGCGACCCGTGAAAATCGCGCTGGATATAGCGATCCACCCCGACGGCTCGATCAAGGAGTCGGCGACGCCGGAGTTGCGTCGATTGACCCATCAGGCACAGGCTCACAAACAGCAGATGCGGCATCAGGTAGATCAGATTCTGCACTCGCGCCGTTATGAGGAGGTCTTACAAGAACAGTATTTCGCCCAGCGAGAAGGCCGGTATGTCATTCCAGTGAAAGCCGACATGCGGGGACGGGTTCCGGGGATCGTGCATGATGTGTCGGCCAGCGGGGCCACGGTGTTTATCGAGCCGCGGGAGCTTGTCGAACTCAACAATTTGATCAAAGTGGCGGATCTTGAGATCGAACGGGAAGTGCGCCGCATTCTCCGTGAATTATCTGCTCTGGTGGCCGCACAATCCGAAGTCGTGCTGGCGGGGATTGATGCGCTGGCCGTCCTTGACTGTATCTCGGCGCGGGCATTGTTTGGCCGCCAACTGAAGGCGCATCCTGTCTGGCTCAACGCAGAAGGGCATGTACGGCTCCTGCGTGCCAGGCATCCCTTGCTCGTGTTGTCGAAAGAGCAGGTGGTTGCCAACGATATTCTCTTGGATGAACCCATCTACGTGCTCGTCATCTCCGGTCCCAATACGGGCGGTAAGACCGTGACCCTCAAGATCGTCGGGCTCTTTGCATTGATGGTCCGGGCCGGGTTGCACCTGCCCTGCGACACGGAATCCGAGATGGCGATCTTTCCCGACGTCTATGCCGATATCGGCGACGCTCAAGACCTGGCCCGCGATCTGTCCAGCTTTTCCGCGCACATGATCCAGATGATTCAGTTGCTCGATGAAACGGACCGTCAGCGCAGAGACAACGAAAATGCCGTTCCGCGGCAATGGTTGGTCCTCCTCGATGAACCGGTGACATCGACCGATCCGACAGAAGGAGCGGCCCTGGCCGAAGCGTTGCTCTGTCGGCTGGCCGCGCTGGGGATGAAAGTCATCGCCACCACGCACTATGGGTCGCTGAAGGCCTTGGCCCATACGATGCCCGGCTTCGCGAACGCCAGCGTCGAATTTGACGTGGCGACGCTTTCGCCGACCTATCGGCTCTTCATGGGAGTGCCCGGTGGCTCGTCCGCGCTTGAAATTGCCGGCCGGTTAGGAATGGACCGGGCTTTGCTCGATGAAGCACGGCAGAAGCTGCATAAAGACGAGCGTGTCATGGAAGCAATGCTCCACGATTTGCAAGTCACACAGCGGAGGCTAGCTGACGATCTGGCCAGGGCTGTCGAAGCCCGACGGGAAGCGGAACAAGCTGAACAACTAGCGAAGGCACAGCTGGCCCGCCTGGAAGAGAACGAACAGGAAGCGCAGAAGGGCCTCAAGCGAAAACTCAGTGAGCACTTCAGTCGCGCGCGGGCAGAAGTGCAAGCCACGGTGGATGATGTCAAGGGCGAGCAGAAGTTGATCAAAGCCAAGGCAGCGAAGCAACGATTGTTTGAGCTTGAGGCGCAGACGAGAGCCGAATTGGCCCCAGCCGGCAAGCCGATTCCGCTCGCGCAGTTGGGGGTGGGGGATCAGGTCGAGATCAGCGGGCTCGGCATGACCGGCACACTACTAGAAACGCCACAAGGAAGAAAACGCGTGAGGGTGAAGGTGGGGGAGGGGGAAGTGCTGGCCACAGTGGCAAATCTCGTTGGCCTCGCACGAGGGGCCACATCACCGTCGCCGCCGGCGCCATCATCATCGAGCCCCCGCCGGTTCCCGTCAGGCGGAGGGCTGGGTCTCGATGAACAGACGGTCGTGGATGTTCGAGGGAAGGCGGCGGACGAAGCGTTGGATGATGTGGTTGCGGCGCTGGATCGCGCGACGTTGTCCGGCGCGCCGTTTCTGCGCATCATCCATGGCCATGGCACGGGGAAACTCAAAACATCGTTGCGAGACTATTTAAAAGACTCGCCCTACGTGGCAGAGTTCCGTGCGGGAGATCGAGCAGAAGGCGGAGATGGCGTCACGATCGCCACGTTACGCTAAGAAGGAAGAGAGGGAGTGGCCAGGGGCCCTTCTTGCTCGCAGAACGCGCACGATGAAAGGGGTGGAATGACACCCGTGCTGATCCCTTGCTCCCGGAGCGCGCACGATCAGAATGTGCTCGCTCGACGGCCGCAGTGGGACCAACACGGGTGCCATTCCACGAGAGAGAAGCAAGCGGGCTTGGAAGGAGGGGAAAGCAGCCGCCAGACCATCCTTCGTGCTCGCAGAACGCGCACGATGAGACAGTGCTCGTTCGATGCGCGCACTGAAGGCTAGCCTGGCGATTCCTTGGGGGGAGGAAGAACAGAGAAGGCCCTCGTGGGATGCGCTGGCGGACAGGACCGCCTCAGCACGCTTGACAGTCGAGTCAGTTGCTGACCCCAAGTCCTTTATCCTAACGGCGATTTGCTTCGCGCCACCACAGCAAGAATGAATCGAGCAGCCTCATAGCCTCTTGGTATACAACCTGATCGAGTTGGCCACGGGGGGCGACGAGGCTGTTCCTAATCAACCATGTGTCCGCGGTCACGTTCTTGTGGAATGGGCGTAGTCGCTTGGCGGGTTCACGCACGGACAGTCGGATGAAGGCAGCGACGCCAGCTTCTGGCCGGTGCGTTGGGGTCTTTGGCCGGTGCGTTGGGGTCGTTGCTTGACTTGACACCAGAGAAGCGCGCCCCACGGGGGAAGATGAGAATCTACCCTGTGGTTTTACCGTGGGCTGTGACGGACATTCATATCGGTTAGTACGCGTTCTGAGGTCTGCATGCTCAGGTAAGGATGCTCGAACAGGCCATCCAACGAGGCAGCCGTAGCATTTTTACTCGCCCTCAGAAGTGGTAGCCTGGTCGATCCTCGATTGCGCGCGTCGAAAGAGATCCTCTTCCACTTGCCTCTCTAAGGGTGGCCTGGATTGGTCCCTCACCGCGCGCATCGAGGGAGCACATTCTGATCGTGCGCACTCTGCGAGCGAGAGGAATCATCCAGGGTGCCCTTCACCTCTTTTTCAACAGCCTGCTAGAGGTGGTATTTCGCCATGCGATACCGGAGCGTATTGCGGGTGATCTTGAGGAGCCTGCTTGCTTCGGAAATATTGCCGCTTGTGCGCTGCAGCGCTTCCCTTAACAGTTTCTTTTCCATCTCCTGAGCCGAGAGGCCGAAGGCCAGGAGCGATGTCGTCTCGATCTCTCTGTTCGATTCAGCCGAATCAGGGCTTCGCACAGATGCAGGGAGGTGGTCCGGTCGTATGATCTCATCTTTGCAGGTGATGGTAAGCCCTTCGACCACGTTGTGCAGCTCCCGTACATTGCCGGGCCAGTCGTGGCCTTGCAAGATAGCTAGCGCGGGTTGGGTGATGCCCTTGATGCGACAGCCATGATCCCGGCGGGCAATCTCCAAGAACGATGTCAGAATTGCCTCGATATCTTCGGGTCGTTCGCGGAGGGGCGGGATGCGCAGTTGGTAGACGTTCAGTCGATAATAGAGGTCGAGGCGGAATCGCCCGGCCTTGATCTGAGCCGGCAAATCTTCGTTCGTGGCAGCGATCACGCGAATGTCGACGTGGATGCTGCGCGTGTCGCCCAGCGGATCGACCTGGTGATTCTCCAGGACGCGTAAGAGCTTCGCTTGGGCGGAAGGACTCATTTCACCGATTTCGTCGAGAAACAGCGTACCGAACTCCGCGAGTTGGAATCGTCCCGGTTTGCTCTGCTTCGCATCGGTAAAGGCGCCGCGCTGATAGCCGAACAATTCCGATTCGAGGAGTTGTTCGGGAATGCCGGCACAATTGAGCGCCACGAAGGGGCCTTTGGAGCGAGGGCTGGCAGCATGGATGCCATGGGCAAAGAGTTCTTTACCGGTGCCGCTTTCGCCGGTGATGAGGACAGTCGTCGCATCGGTTTGGGCGACTTCGGCTGCCAGATGTTTCAGCAGTTCCATCTGAGGCGACCGACTGACGATCTGGTCGAATGCGGAGGAACGCTCTGCCCATGGTTGAGGCTCTAGGGTTTCGAAGAGGTGGGTCTTGTTGATGGCGGTTTGGAGATCCTTCGTTGTGACCGGTTGTGCGAGATAGTCGGTGGCGCCACGGTGTAATGCCTCGACCGCGGCTTTTGCTGATCCGTCTGTTCCGAGGATGATCACGGGGAGGTTCTGAGGAATGCGTCTAGCCTGAGACAGGATCACTTGGCTCGCAATTCGTCCCGGGCTTTCGTCACATACCACGAGTGCGAGGTCGGCATGGTCTTTCAAGATGCGCAGAGCCTCTTCGGTCGTGGTAGCAGCGAGGATCGTGGCGCGGCGGTTGTCGAGGGCTTGTTCGAGCAACGGTCCGGCGTGCGGATCGGTCGAGATGAGCAGCACGATTGGAGGATGCATAGGAGTGTTCCTTGTTCAGGCCTCCCGCGAACCGCCAAGGACTAGAAACAGCCTACTCCTCTTCCCACCAAGAAAACAGGGGGGCTATGAGGCTCGGCCCCCTGTCTGTCGGCGGTGGTTCTCCTGTGCAATCCCCACGTTGCGAAGGAGGCCGCTCCGTTTGGCTCTTTTGAGGGGGCTCTCCTTGAACGTGCCGGCAAAACTCTCCTCGCTGATCTGAGCCAGAGCCTGGAGGTTGGGTGCGAGAGTCAAGAGGGTGGGGGCAACGGCTGGTTCACTCGTCGCGTCTGCCCGTAGGTTGAAGGGGCAGACGTCCAGGCAATCGTCGCAGCCGAAGATGCGATTGCCCATTTGAGAGGCAAGTTCGTCGGAGATGGCCTCGCGGCCGCCGCGAAGTTCGATGGTCAGATAAGAGATACAGAGTCGGGCATCGACGAGGTAGGGTTCGACGATGGCGCCGGTTGGGCAAGCTTGGATACAGAGGGTACAGCTTCCGCACAGATCTGTGGCCGGTTCATCCTCGTTCAGATCTAGGGTCGTCAGAATCTCCCCGAGCAAGAGCCAGGAGCCACATTCGGCCGATACGAGATTGGAATGTTTTCCGATCCAGCCAAGGCCGGCCTGCTGCGCCCAGGCCTTTTCCATGATTGGGCCGGTATCGACGTAGGATCTGGTGGTCACTTCTGGCGCTAGAGTTGCGATCTTCGCTTCAAGTTGCGAGAGTCGTTGGCTCATCACCGTATGGTAATCCTTCCCCCAGGCGTAACGGGCAATACGTCCCATTCCAGGCTGCTCGTTCGCGCGATTGTCCGTGTAGTAGTTCATCCCGACCGACACCATGGATCGGCATCCTGGTAATACCTGTTGCGGATCGCTTCGACGAGACGGGTCGCGAGTCATCCAGGCCATTGTGCCGTGGTAGCCTCGCTGGAGCCATTCTGAGAGACGGTTGAACAAGTGATGGGATAACGGGGTAACGGGGTCGGGGGGTTGGCGGGTAGCGGGATAAGGCGATAAGGGGGTAGGGAGGCCGGCTGATGGCTGACCGGTATCGCCTACTCGGCTGATGCCAACGGCGTCGAACCCTAGGGCGAGTGCTTCGCGTTTAATCGTCTCAGCAAGCAACATGGCTAGCAATGTTGGAAAAATAAGTGGCACGCCAGAACTTCACAGGGTCTGCATGGTTGGAACAACGGCCGAGCGCCGCGCCGGATGCTCAAAAAGGCCGTTCAGCAAGGCTGCAGCGAGTGAAGACCCGGAGGCGTACCCTCTGGGGCGCACGGTGCGACGAATAAGGAGCACCGTGCGCGCCGCCGAGTGGTGAGGCGGCCGGGTCCCCGTTGAGGGTCTGAACGATGCGAGAACGAAGCTGGCGGTCTTTTTCAGCATCCTGCTAGTGCGATTGTTGGGAACAGTCGAACCGGACGCTAAACTGGGCCGAACAATGGTCGGATTTGCACCGGCCGCAGGAGCCGGTGATCCTGGTTTTCCAGTCTGTGGCTGTATCGTCAAATCGGCAGAATGTTTTTCCGCCCTTGGAGATGGTGGTCCAGGGCTTGTCGGTCATTGGGATAGTGGCCACGAGGCAGCCTGTGGGGAAGGGGACGTGACAGCCCTGCGAGGCCTCTCCCTTCACCATGCCGAAACTACAAGACTGTTCTGTCGTGGCGTATGAATTGTCCATGGGTTGCGCGTGAGCCGCTTCTAAAAGGCTCCACAGGCCGATGAGCATGAGTAACAGGAAGGGCCAGCGCTTCATTATGCCGCATCGTAGCACAAACCGTGGAGCGTGAAGCGCGAGACGTGCGAGAAAGGCGCGACGTGAGCAGATCGGGCTTCCATTTTGTTTGACCCCTCTCGCTCGTCCCGCCTGTCGCGCGCGCGGCGATAGTTTTTCAGCATCCTGTTTGTCCTCGCCTGCTTCCCAATGTGTCTATATAATCGCGCCATGTTGTGGCGTGCGATGATTGTCATGGGCTGCCTAGTACTCGGCTGGTCCGGGTGGAGCCGTGCGGCTGAGCCGGTCGTGCTGGATGTTCGTGCGGAGCCCACCGGCGGCGTGCGGGCGACAGCCACGATTCTTTTTCCAATGGAACCGGCAATCATTCAGCGGTTACTGACCGACTATGCACATTGGCCTGAGCTCTTCGATGTACGGTTGCGGATGGCGGAGGTACGGGAGGAAGACGACAAGGTGTTCACGGATATTCGGATTTACCATGCCCTGCTCCCGGGAGAGCGGCGCCTCTTGAGTGAGACGAGAACCGTTCCGACCGGCGGGTTGTTGACGGAATTGAAGGGGGGCGACTTCAAGCAGTACCGCCGGTTCTGGAAACTCATCCCCGTTGATGGTGGGACTCATACGAAAGCCGAGTTTGAATTGCTCGTCGAGATTGATTCGAATATGCCTGATTGGCTGCTCGCCGTGGCGATGCGGCGAGATCTTGAGTCGCATTTTCGAATTATCAAGGAAAAGGCGCTGGTGCAGGCGCAGCAGGAACTGCAGTCGAGGCGATTGGTTAGGCCACAGTGAGAGCTATGGCGAATCTTCTGCTAGCAGGCTACGGATAAACTATCGTCGCGCGTGAGATATGCGAGAAAGGCGCGATCCGAAGTTCCGAATACCTCGAATTTCTGACCTCGAACCCTCCCCTGTCTCGCGCGCCACGCACCATGGTGCGTGGCTCTGGCGGTCTTTTTCAGCATCCTGCTACGAAGGAAAGGTGAATTGGGAAAGCTCGGCCTTGTCGAGGCCCTGCTTCACCAGCGCGCCAATATCGAACATCCGTTCGACCCTCTGAATATCATCGAGTCTAGTTTTCGTGCTGGGGTGCGGCGGGGTGAAGAGTGAGCAACAGTCTTGATCCGGCTCAATCGATATGGCGAAGCTGCCGATACGCTGAGCCTGGTCGGTGATTTCCACCTTGTCCATGCCGATGAGCGGGCGCAGGAGCGGTAACTCTGCCGCCTCTTCAATGACCGTCAAGTTCTCCGGTGTCTGCGAGGCCACTTGCCCTAAGCTGTCGCCTGTGACCAGTCCCCAACAGTGTTCGCGTTTGGCTAATTCCTGCGCGATGCGGATCATGACGCGTCGGTAGAGCACCACGCGATAGGGAGCCGGCGCGCTCGCCACAATGTCCCGTTGAATTTCCCCGAACGGAATCACGTAGAGCTTCGAGGTGTATTGATGGATCGTGAGGAGCTGCACGAGCTCGCGGACCTTTTCTTCAGAGGCCCGGCTGACGAGCGGTCGACCGGAGAAGTGGATGAAGAGGGTTCGGCACCCGCGTTTCATCATGCGATAGGCTGCGACCGGTGAGTCGATCCCTCCGGAGATTAGGCAGGCGACCTTTCCGCTGACGCCCACCGGCATTCCACCCGGCCCCTGAATCTTTTTGGTTGCGTAGTAGACCTCTTTGGAGAGCAGTTCAAGATAGACGGTGAGGTCGGGATCTTTCAGGCTGACTTTCTTGTCTGTTTCTTTACAGATGGCGGCGCCGATGTCCCGCGCGACTTCCATGGAGGTCAGGGTCAGGCGTTTGTCTGCTCGTTTTGCTGATACGCGAAAGGTGAAAAAGGGTTCCGACCGGAGCGCCTCGATGATTGCATTGCTGAGTGCTCCCAAGTCTGGCTTGGCCAGATTGAGCGGCAACCCATGGGCCAGCGAAAAGTTGGCGATCCCGAAGACCCGTGTGAGCCGTTCTATGATGGCCTGGTCCGGAACCGTCTCAGGCAGGACCACGCGAATCCTGCTGCGAAGATTCTCGACGCGTCTGACGCCGAGGTCTTTCAGCGTCCACTGGATATTGCGCACAAGTCGCTGCTCGAAATATTCCCTGTTGCGGCCTTTGAGGGCGAGTTCGTGGTAGTGGACGATGGCGCAGCGCATGGTTTACCAGGCTGCTGAAAATGGCAGGCTTTTCACGCGCCCTGCCCAGGCGCGCCGAGACGCGCCTTTCCGCGAGCTTCGTTCTCGGCTCGACAACATTCTCAACGTACCCCACTTGGGAAAAAGCTGTATTGGCAGCTCAGGGTCGGGCGGGTGGAAATTGGCCGCCTCTGATATGTGTCTCGCCTGCGGCCTTGTTTGACGACCATTTTGAGCATCCTAGATGCCTTCATGAACTGTGAGCGTGCGATTCCAAGAAACGCTCGGCGTCCATGGCGGCCATACAGCCTGAGCCTGCGGCGGTGACTGCCTGACGATATACCGAGTCCTGCACATCGCCGGCGGCAAACACACCGGGGACACTAGTGGCGGTTCCCTTCTCCGTCCGGATGTAGCCTTTCTTATCCATAGTGATTTGTCCGGCAAAGAACGCGGTGTTTGGCCGATGACCGATGGCGACAAAAACGCCGGCACAAGGCAGTTCTGTTGTTGTACCTGTGACGAGATTCTTGAGGCGGACGCCGGCGACTACATCATTGCCGAGAATATCTTCGACGACGGAGTTCCATAGGAACGTGATCTTCTCATTCTTCGCCGCGCGGTCTTGCATGATTTTGGACGCCCGCAGCTTGTCACGGCGGTGGACGATCGAGACCTTGGTAGCGAACTTGGTCAGGAAGGTCGCTTCCTCCATCGCACTGTCGCCGCCACCGACGACAATGAGTTCCTTTCCCTTGAAGAAAAACCCGTCGCAGGTTGCACAGGTTGAGACGCCGTGTCCCGTAAGGCGCGCCTCGTTCTTCAGCCCGATCTGAATGGCCGACGCGCCGGTGGCAATGATGAGGGTCTTAGCTTGCACGGTCTGTTCGCCGTCGATCGTGATCGTGAAGGGGCGTGTCTTGAGATCCACCGAGCTCATGTCACCGGTCAAGAACTCCGTGCCGAACCGTTCTGCTTGGGTCCGCATTTCCTTCATGAGCTCCGGGCCCATGATGCCCTTGGCAAAGCCAGGATAGTTCTCGACTTCCGTCGTCGTGGTCAGTTGTCCTCCGGATTGCCAGCCTTCAATCAGCAGGGGCGAGAGATTCGCCCGCGCCGCATAGATCGCGGCGGTGAGTCCAGCCGGCCCCGAGCCGATGATCACGACGTCTCGCATGAGCAAAAACTTAACACAAGGGGTGGCGGGAATGCACGGCTGAGGGTGGGCGTTATGCGAGGAGGCGAAGGCTTTTCATCACCTGGCCGACTTGCCTGCGGAGAGACGGACGAGGGAGGGTGCCATTCAATACGTGGTCCGCTCGTTGGACCTTCTTTGCCAATGGCATTTGGCTACGGATGCGCCGGATGGCTTCGGCACGAGAGAGCCCATTTCGTTTCTTCAAGCGGGCGATCTGGGTTTCGCGGTTGCTGGTGACTACGATGGTTTTGTCGACGCGTTTATCAACGCCAGCTTCGAACAGGAGAGGCACTTCATAGATGATCACTGCGTGGGGCTTGCTTTTGCCGATCTGGCGGACGAGTCGTTGTTGCTTGTGGGCGACGCGGGGATGGATGATGCGTTCGAGTTGTTGGCGTTTCTCAGGATTTTGGAAGACAATGCGCCCGAGGGCCTGCCGGTCCAGCGAGCGGTCCTGGTTGAGGACTGTCTTCCCGAATAGTGTGACGATGTCTCGCCAGGCAGGCTTGCCAGGCTTCACGACATCGCGGGCCAACTGGTCAGCATCAATGACGACCGCGCCGCATTGCTTGAACATCTTGGCGACGGTGCTTTTGCCGGTGGCGACACCGCCTGTGAGGCCGACCACAATCATGGGTGCGAAGCATAGCATGATTGTGGTCGCGCCTCACAATCAACCTCGATTGACTTCCGGCGGGGGAGGCTTGTATGAGTTTCTGCATGAAACAGCTTGTGGTGCATGCAGGATGCTGAAAAAGTCCGCCAGCCATTCTTGTTCATTTGGTCTGTCTGGTCCAAACAAAATAAACGAGATAGACCAAACAGCCGAGACAGACCAGACAGACCGGGCTTGCCCCGGACGTGCAGGCCATCGAAGCGAGGCAATACCGAAATGGTATTGCCTCGGCCTGCTCGTTTTCATCATGGCGTTTGGATTCTGTGACTTCAACCTGGTGTGGGCCGATGAGGGGCCGCCACCAGGTCCCAGGACCCTCGTGGTTGCGCTGGATGGAACCGGAGATTACGTCTCTCTTCAGGAGGCGGTCGATGCAGCCAGGAACGGCGACACCGTCTTCGTCAAGGCGGGCCACTATCCTCAGGACGTGACCATTCACAGCAAAGAGAAGATCAAGTTCGTCGGGGCTGGAGTGGATCAGGTGACGATTCTGGGGCGTGATATTGTGGTGGGCGCTCTCCATGTGGGCAAGTGGCCCTATGGGGCGACGGACATTGAAATCAGCGACATGACCATTAATGACCAAGGGGGGCATGCCGTTGGTCTCTTCAATGGGCAAAGAATTGTCCTTCGCCGGATCAAGATCAATGGCATGTTGTTCAGCCAGC
This sequence comes from Nitrospirota bacterium, assembly GCA_032123755.1. Lineage (GTDB taxonomy): Bacteria > Nitrospirota > Nitrospiria > Nitrospirales > Nitrospiraceae > Palsa-1315. The sequence goes on along the minus strand of JAQBES010000046.1, from coordinate 4,828 downwards.
AGGTCCACGATGTGCGGATAGAAGATTGTGTCATCGGGGGGAGCGAGACGACCGGCGCTCAGTTTGCCGATTCAGATGCCGTCCTCATCGGGAATTTTATTCATGGTAACGATCATGGCGTCTCGATTGCCGGCAAGTCGAATGTGAGGTTGGAGCGAAACGTGATTACCCGAAGTCTTTTTGAAGCGGTCGTGGTCAGCGGCCATGCCCGAGCCGTGCTGGTGAGCAATACCTTAGTCAAGAACGGTGGTGGCGCGGCGTTTCTCGGGCAGTCCAAGAGTGATGTGACCGGCAACGTGGTCGGGCTGAATCGAGTTGGTTTTGTGATTGCCCCATCCAGTCAGACCACCACCTCTTTCAATGCGTTCTACAACAGGGATGGCGATTATTTACGAGAAGGTAATCCGAACCAACCGGCCCCGGAACTGAAAGCCCCGTCAGATATTACCGGTGACCCGCATTTTGCTGACCCAGGGCATGACGATTTTCGCCTACGTCTCGATACGCCGCTTCTTAAGATCGGTCACTTCCCCTACCTTGGCGCCCTGGCACCTGCCTCAACCGCTGCACGTCGACCGACTGAAAAGTAGTCTTGAATCAATACGATAGCCCATTCTTCTCAGAGCGCTGATTTCCATGTGCTATGCTACTTGTATGCCGTTAGTCAGATTGATGATGAGTCTCTGGCGTAGGAGTTGCTGATCCGATTGTCAGAGAAAGCAGGAGGCGCCCGTGGCAAGTTATCGACAAGAGTTGGAAAAGCGTGGACCTGACGGGATTCCGTCGCTCGACGACGTCGAATCAGGCAAGCTGGTCGGTGCCGTCCTCCCTATGTCCGAAAAAGCACAGATCCAGATGCGTAATAGCATCGAAGTGATCGATTACCTCCTCAATCAAGAGCGTGTCGTCTGGAGCTGAGCCCCGCGTTCTCCACTCCCTGAATCCCCGATCTTGCAGGATGCTCGAAAAGCCCGCCAGCTTCGTTCTCGCATCGTTCAGACCCTCAACGGGGACCCGGCTGCCTCACCACTCGGCGGCGCGCACAGACGTGGTGCTCCTTATTCGTCGCACCGTGCGCCCCAGAGGGTAGGCCTCCGGTTTCGGCTCGCCTGGGGCCTTGCTGGACGGCCTTTTTGAGCATCCTGCCAGGTGTTTTCCTACTATGCCATCAGTCCGAACCATCGAAGTTCTCGCGCGCCCACATGGTTTTTCCGCAACCTGCTAAAGGCACCATCTTGACAGGCCCTCTCGCGCCTTCGTACGCTCTTGCCGTACCTCTTCCCTTTATCATTATCACTAGGAGACAGACCAATGGCATGCGTTCGCCTGCATCATAGATTTTCTGTGTCTATGGCGTATCGGCTCATGATTACGGCGGCATTCGTGGCGCTGATGCCTTATACGGTTCCAGCTTCTGATGAATTGCCGAAAGAGGCAGTCTTGCCGATGGGTATGGCTGGCAAGGCGATCCAGGCATCATTGGATGCCTGCAATACAGCGGGCTACCGGGTGAGCGTGTCGGTCGTGGATCGAGCCGGCGTACTTCGCGCCATGGCCCGAGCCGATGGAGCTGGGCCTCATACGGTCGATAGTAGCAGGAAGAAGGCCTATACCGCGGCTAGTCTCCGCCGTCCAACGACCGAGTTGGCTGAGCTGATCAACAAAGTGCCGACCCTGCAAGCCCTTCGCGAAATGAACGATCAGGTGCTGATGCTGGGGGGAGGACTCCCGATTGAGATCGGCGGTGAGATCGTCGGAGGGATTGGCGTCGGTGGGGCACCCGGCGCGCATCTCGATGACGCCTGTGCTCAAGCAGGGTTGGATGCGATTGGCGCAGCGCAGAAAGTTCCAGCGCCCAAGTGAGTCGCCAACTCTGGTCGGCTGTCATTGGGAGCGTGACAATGCTCTGCGGAGCTTGCAACAACAGCACCCCCGAACCGGCATCTGTGGTCATCCCTTTGGCACAGGCCCAGCTTACCATAACTCGAGCGGCGACCGATCCCTTCCTCTCTCGGCACAGCCTTACATTGAGGGTCGAGGGAGCGGGAGGCTGCTCGTCTTCTACGGAGCTGTTCCCCAATACGGGATATGTGAGCCGGCGGAATCTCTATCAAGCGGGCGCGGGTTTGCTCTACGTGGTGGGCCAGTTCGATGCCCGCGTCATCGATTCTCTGCACTGTACGATCACACTTGCCGAGTTTCGCACCCTCGATCGCTACGTGACTTTTCTCGGAAGCTTCGATGAGAACGAACAGAAGCAGTGGACCTACTTTCCCGCCAGTCAGCGGTCAGAACTCCCCTTTGAAAAACGGTAACCCCTTCAACCTGACAGGATGCGTAATTCTATTGCCGTGAGCTCCGGTCTTTGAAGGTGAGTTCAGAGACAGCGGACTTGTCCAATTCGCCTTTGCCGAGTGCGGCCAGTTGCAGATATTGATCGTAGGTCGCTTGAGCTAACGGGACGGTGAGCCCGGCGGTCTTCGCTAACGCGAGGGCGATGCCTGAGTCCTTGGCTGCATGGGCAGCTGAGAAGTAGCAGTCATGGGCGCGGTTCTGCATATCCTCGCCGTCCGTCTCTAACACGCGCGAGGCGGCTCCCGTTTGGGCGAAGATGGCTCGTAACATCGTCAGATCGAGACCGAGTGCTGCTCCAAGCCCAAGCCCTTCTGCCAATGCGGCCGTATTGCAATTCATCACCATGTTGACGAGGGCTTTGACCTTCGCAGCCTCTCCTGCCGATCCGATATAGCGGAGGTGTGCGCTCAGTTTTTCCAAGAGCGGCTTCGCTGATTCGAACACATCCGGACGCCCGCCGCACATGAGGTAGAGCGTGCCGTGGCGCGCCTGCGTGATGCTGCTGGCCATGCAGGCTTCGAGGTTCTGGCCTCCACGTTGCGTCACCAGAGTTTCGACGTCGACCTGCACAGCCGGCGAGAGGGTGGCGCAGTTCACGAAGAGCCGGTCCTTGGCGTGGCGGAGAAGACTCTCCGTGTCGGTCACAGAAAAGATCTGGCGCATCGCAGTGTCATCGGACACGACAGTGAAAATGATGCCTGCGAGTTCTGCGACGCGGGCAGGGGTCACAGCCGCTTCACAGTCTAGCTCGGCCGCAAGGTCGGCGGCCTTGGCCTGATCTCTATCGTACATGGCTACGATAGTTTCCTGTTGGTCCCGCAAACGCCGGGCCATGTTGGCCCCCATCCGTCCAACTCCCACGAAGCCGATCTTCATCACGCGGACTCCTCTGTTCGTGTTAGCATGCGCGCGCGTTCGCGTGAGTGTAACACAGCCCTAACAGGATGCTGAAACAGTCCGCCCGCGCCACGCACCGTGGTGCGTGACGCGCGAGACAGGGGAGGGTTCGAGGTCCGAAGTTCGAGGTATTCGGAACGTCCAACTCCGAACTCCGAACTTCGGATCGCGCCTTTCTCGCACGTCTCGCGCGCGCGACGATAGCTTTTCATCATCCTGCTAAGGAATCGATGACGAGGATATAAGCGAGGTTCATGCGTGTATCAACCCATGGTCGGATTTCATCTGGACGAATATGGTGATTGGGTGGCCGATCTACAATGCGGCCATGGTCAGCACGTGCGGCATCAGCCACCGATGACGAATCGGCCTTGGGTTCTGACAGAGGAAGGCCGAAGCCAGCATCTTGGAGAGACCTTGAATTGTAAGAAGTGTGACGAAATAGGCGGTTGATCTTGCAGGATGCTGTGCCCAGAGGTTAATCGCCGACCACCATGCGAAAGGTGGAGGTCGGCTAGAGGGTCTCACCCATATCGATCGTTCTCCCAGGGGAAGGCACTGTTCGAGTAGCCGCGCACTTCCCAGAACCCCTTTTCATCCTTGTCTAAAAACGTAATTTCTTTCACCCACTTGGCGCCTTTCCAGGCATAGCGCTTCGGCACGATCACGCGTACCGGCCCGCCATGTTCTTTCGTGAGGGGCTTACCGTTCCATTTGTAGGTCAGCAGCACGTCCTGATCGTCGCAGGCTTCAAGCGGCAAATTGGTCGTGTAGTCGTCGAACGATTTAAAGAGGACGAACTTCGCCGAAGACAGCGGCTGTACCACAGACAGAATGTGTTTGAAACTGACTCCCTCCCATTCGTTGTCGAACCGACTCCAGCTCGTGACGCAGTGGAAGTCGGAGACATTCTTGAACTGGGGCTGGGAGAGAAACTCTTCCCAGGTCCACGTGATGGGATGAGCCACGAATCCGCCGATGGCAAGTTTCCATTCCGAGAGTGGAATGGCAGGTTTTTGACCGAGATCGAGCACAGGCCAGGTCTCGACGAGATGCTGTCCCGGTGGGAGGCGGGCGTCCCCTTCGTAAAACACTTCCCGTTCTTCACCGCCACGCCGGGCCTTCGCCCACTGTTCTTTCGTCTTGGTTAAACGACTAGCTTCATCCATATGTTGGCCTCCCACACACAGAGTAGGGCAAGAAGGTCTCGTCTTACAAGTATGAGGCCACTGAATACGGGATAGACAATGTCGTCTAACTCGCTACAATGCTTAGCAATTGGCCAGACCTGCTACACTTGCAGGAATTCACAAATGGGAGGGGTATGAGGAGGGGGATCTTAGGAGTCTGCCCGACATGGGCCTTTCTACTGCGGCGGATGATACGCAGATCATCCGCTTCGTTTTTGGCCCGAAAAAATTCTCAATGTATTCCAGCTTGGAGTCAGACATTTAACGCAACGGATATGAGTACGATGTATCCGTATGCATACCACAACACCATACCGGCGGCTTTCATCAACTGAACGCGAGGAGGTTAGCCGAGGCCTTGCGCAAGGAACGAGGCTCTCAGCCAT
>JAQBES010000045.1:0-7751 GCA_032123755.1 Nitrospirota bacterium | reverse complement strand
CCTCGCCCCTCTTCATTCTGAATCGTACCTTCTATTTGTACCCCTCCCCATTTGTCCCTCCTCCAAATCCCCCCCAGTTCCCGCCAAAGCCTCCCTGCCCCGTTCCCCAATACTCGCCTTTTTGAATCCGTCTATATGGGTGGCGAAGGTCGGGACGGCTGATCCACCAGAAGAACGAGAGAGCCCCGATGGCGGTAAAGAGGGCGATCCAGAAACCCAAGCCTTTAAAATGTGTCTTGGAGATGGTGCCGACACGCACCTCCTGCGCGGGAGAGGCAAGCGCCACCACAGTGCGATAGAGGCCTTCGCCGTAATGTCCCACATCAATCGACGGCTGCAGATTCTCCTGCCCGACTTGATTCATCACGGCGGGAGTAAGCACCGGCAACATCTGCCGGCCCAGCGTGATCGCGACTTGTCGTTCCTGCACCGCAACCAGCACCAACACGCCATGTTCTTGTTGCGTCGATCCGATGCCCCACTTTTCATAGAGCGCCGTCGCGTACTCGTTGGCCGACCCGAACGGTTTGATGGTGGGAATGGTCACCACGACCATTTCTACGCCGGTCTTCCGCTCAAGGTCCTGGCAGACGGATCGGATACGCTCTTTCCAATCCCCATCGATCACCTGAGCATGGTCGCTCACATACCCTCGCGGCTCCGGCAACTTGAGCTTGGGCCGTTCGTAGGGAACCGCCTGAGCTATCCCCCCAATGAGGACGAGGCAAAGAACCATCGTCATGCTGACAACCTTCGTCATCGCTGCTCCGACTGCGACAGTTGCTCGACTGCGCGAGTGAGTGCCGTCGCGGCTTGTAGATACCGGTCAAATAGACGAGGCACTTCGTGGGGGCCGGGAGAAATCTGTCCGCGCTTGAGCAGCCAGACGTCGAGCAATCCCTGCAGATCCAGCTTCAATTGCCCGGCGACATCCTTGATCACCGCATCGGAGTGAGAAAGGACGGGACGCCCGAGAAGACGTTGCACCCCGCGCAACAGTGGAAGGGATGACGTGATCGAAAGCGGTAGCAAAATCGTGGTAGCGTCGTCGCTTTTGTCCCCCTCGACATACCGTTGACGCAGGCGTAATAGCTGGCCGGTGAGGCCTTGGACCACGGCCTCTCTCATCCGATCGGTCTTCACGTGAAATCCGATGAAGGGATCGCGTCCGCCAAGGACGCGATGCTGTTCCTGGATCTCCAGAAACTCCAGCGGAAATACCGCTGACGACATGCGCAGCTCTTCTTCCGTCAGAAAGAGGGGGACCACAATCTGTTCCTTGGCCCATTGACGGTGCAAGGCGCTGTACTTTTTGAGAACGACGCTGTCGTAGGACGACACCAGGAGAAGAATGTTCAGGTTGGACCGCCCCGGGAGAAATTCCCCCCGAACGGCACTGCCGTAAAGCAGCATGCCTTCCAGCTGATCCCCGAACACACCTTTGACCTCTTTCACGTAGGTCTGCAGCAGCTTCTGTGTGTCGCCCGGCAAACCATCAATCAGACGCTCAGTCATGCCCATGGTTCCTCATGAAGACATCGGATGCGGAGCTTTCTCATTCGCACAAAAATCAGGAAGCAATCCCGCGGCGATCACGCTATCAATCAGATTAAATGGCGGCATCGTCCGCAACCCCGCTGTGGTCGACAGGACCTGATAGCGAAGTCGTGCGTTCCGGTCCAGCGTCTGAAACACGCGATCGCGCAGGAAAGCCACCACTGGATTCCCTGTATTCCAGTAAAACACTTGTTGATCGGCCAATCGTTGCAGCATAGTCACTTGCGGCCGCCTGGTCCGCTCAAACGCTTTCAGCCTGGAAGCTGAGTAGTCCTTATCGGCGAGACAGCCTGGCAGCAGATCGGACAACACCATGGCATCGACCATGGCCTGCATACGCCCCTGCGACGCATGGGGATTCATGGCATGGGCGGCATCGCCAATTAGAACAGCTCCGTCTGCAACCCATGTCGGCGTGCGCACCCGCCCGGTCGGCATATAAGCCGTCTGGCTCCAATCGCTCAGATGCCGAAACAGCCCCGCAAACTGCGGCGCGATCTGGCTCCACGTCTGCTGTAACGCAGGAATACCCCGCTGCTTCACGGCCGCCATCGAATCCTTGGGGATCATATAGAAAAGGTAGACCTTATTCCCCGTCGCTGGAAACACCCCCAAAATGCTCCTGTGTCCGATGTAGTAAAACGATTCCGATACCGGCTCCTCCGATTCGAGAATCGCGATCAGATACCCGTCAGGATAGAGATACAAGTCTGCGGGGATCTTCAGTGCCTCTCGCACTTTCGAAAATGCGCCATCGGCACCGACGACGATCTTAGCACGAACCGTGGTTATGCCGTCCGGCCCTTGCGCGGTCAATCCCACCACCCGATCGCTTTCGTGCAACAGTCCTGTGAAGGAGGTCCCGTAACGGAGCGTCACGCTCTTCTGTTGCTGCACCGCCGCGACAATGGCGTGGTGGGCCACGTTCGGAAGCGTCACAATGGCGCGATTGTAGGGTGCCGGAAGATCGCCATAGTCGATGCTACAGAGGCGCGTCCCCCCGGCCCGGCAAAAATGAAAGTACCGCACGGATCTCGTGGCATCGGCCGGCAACGATTGCAGCACGCCCAAGCGATCGAGCACGCGCTGCCCGTTCGGTTGGAGAATTTCTCCCCGCAAACCCTTGGGTGGACCAGCAGCCTGATCCAACACCACGGTGCTGATCCCTTGTTTCGCCAGTGCCAGGGCTAAGACGGCTCCGCCACCCCCTGCCCCCACCACCGCGACATCGGTCTGTTCGATCGAGTCTGCCATGCCACTCAGTGTGCGTCCCACGCCCGATACCGATTGTGATCGTCCCACATCGCAAGAAATTTCTCCCGTGCCTTGAGGGTGCTGGCGTGATCGGTAATGACGTCGAGCCGCTCATCGTTGTAACGGTTGCCACTCGTGGTGTGGTTCATCGAGCCGGAGGCATTCACCTTGTCGTCGATCACGACCTGCTTCAGGTGCATCAGCCCATCGTGCTCATTCATCAGAATGGGAATGCCGGCCAAATACAACGTATGGAGGGCCGTGCGCTGTTTGACGTCCTCAGTGCGCTGCCGATCGGTGATCAGGCGCACATCGACTCCCCGCTTCTTCGCCGCGACCATCGCCTCTACCGCACGAGGAGAAGTCAGCCCATAGACCGCCACATAGAGATAGCGTGTCGCATGCCCATAGAGCGTGGTCAGACGATCGAGGGGCGCGTCATCTGGCCCATAATAGACCTCCACCGTCGCGCTCCAACCCGCCCCGACCGGAACCGTGAGCATTAGCACGACGAGACACAGAGACCGCACGAGGCAGTTAGACCAGCCTGCTCTCATTGATGACAGATGGCAGAGCACAATCATTCGAGTTCAAACAACATCTTGAAATGATCGTCCGTGGCCTCCCAAGCCTGGGGCGCTGAGGTGGCGAGCCAATGCTGCAGAAACTGCTTTTGACCAGGCGTGAGCACCTGTTTGATCTGATGTGACCGGCCTTGAAGGGGTTGTAAAAATCCGACCCGCTTCTGAAAGTCCAATGTCGCCGTGCGGACATACATATTCGTAAAAGCCGTCGGTTGTTCGTCCTCTCCATCCCCTTGAATCCAAACCGATAAAAACTTCTCTAACTGGAGTCCGACGCTATCCATGGCAGGATCGGTATCGTGAAACAGCTCGTTTTCCGATTCTTTGAGCGGAATGGCCTCAGAGGACCTAAACATGAAGTTGCGTTTCCACATGTTATCGCTCATCCAAAAGATGGCATAGTGGCGGCGGTTCACAGGCAAAGTCAAGCCACGAGCCAGCCGTTTCCGTTACCTTGACAATGGAGAAGCTCGTTTGATAACGTGTTGAAATTGTTTAATCTCTTGGCCATGTTAGGAGTTTTCATGCAGGTCAAAATCAATGGCAAGGCAGAAGAGATTTCGGGGGGGACGGTCCTCGATCTTCTCCAGGCCAAAAAGATTGAACCACAAATGGTTGCGGTTGAGGTCAACGATACCCTGTTGGACAGGAATCATCTCGCCACCACCAGCCTGAACGACGGCGACCGGGTCGAATTTCTGTTTTATATGGGAGGTGGCCGGTGACGATGCCGCTGCACAATGACATTACTGAACTGATCGGGAGGACTCCCCTTGTCCGTCTGAACCGGTTGTCCCCTACAGGCGGGGCGACGATCTATGGAAAAGTCGAGTTCTTTAATCCCGGGGGAAGCGTCAAGGATCGGATATGCCTCAGTATGATCAACGAGGCGGAACGAATAGGCGCATTGAAGCCCGGTGGCACAATCGTCGAACCGACCAGCGGAAACACCGGGATCGGACTGGCATTGGTCGCCGCGGTCCGTGGCTATAAGCTGATCCTCGTGATGCCGGAGAGCATGAGCATGGAACGGGCGAGTCTCTTATCGTCCTATGGCGCGCAGCTCGTCTTGACGCCGGCCTGGGAAGGGATGAGGGGCTCGATCCGCGAGGCGGAGAGCATCATCACCCAAAATCCGTCGTACTTTATGCCGGATCAGTTTTCGAATCCGGCCAATCCCGCCATGCATAAAAAAACCACGGCGCTGGAGATTCTCGAATCGCTCGACGGAAAGATCGATGCATTTGTGGCGGCAGTGGGCACGGGCGGCACTATTACCGGATGCGGGGAAGTGTTTAAGGAGCGGAATCCCAACGTGAAAGTGATTGCGGTTGAACCGACTGGATCGCCGGTCTTATCGGGCGGAGAGCCTGGACCCCATAAGATTCAGGGGATCGGCGCGGGGTTCATCCCGAAAGTGTTGAACCGGACCATTCTCGATCGTGTGATGACAGTGACAGACGACGAGGCCTATCAAACAGCCAAGCAGCTTTCGAAGAAGGAAGGTCTCTTGGTGGGAATTTCTGCCGGGGCCAACGTGTTCGCCGCGCAAAAAGTGGCCCAGGAGCTTGGACCAGGCAAGAACGTGGTCACCATCCTCTGTGACACAGGTGAACGGTATATCAGTATCGAAAAGTATTTTAACATTTAAGCGCAGGGCGAGGGGCAAGTGGCGAGAGGGGTTGGAGAAAGAGCTAATCTGGTTATGCTCCTTGCCTATAGCCTCTAGCCTGGACGAAGTCATGGAATTTACCGAAGATCAGATAAGCAGATATAGCCGCCACATTCTCCTGCCTGAAGTCGGCGGCAAGGGACAAAGGAAGATCGCCAAGGCCAAGATTCTCCTGGTCGGTGCGGGAGGTCTTGGTTCGCCTGCGGCGCTCTATCTGGCTGCAGCCGGCATCGGTACCATCGGCCTCATTGATAGCGATGTGGTGGACCTGACCAATCTTCACCGTCAAATTCTTCACCATACGTCGGACGTAGGCCGTCCCAAAGTCCTCTCGGGCAAAGAGAAGATTCAGGCGTTGAACCCTGACGTCCAAGTCTCGATGTACGAAGAGCGACTGACGGCCGGCAATGCGCTGAAGATCATCGGCGACTACGATATTGTCATCGACGGGGTCGACAACTTTACGGCCAAGTTTTTGATCAACGACGCCTGTTTCTTTGCTGGGAAACCGTTAGTCCACGGCGGCATCCTCCGCTTCGACGGGCGCGTCACGACCATTGTGCCGAAGCAGTCTGCCTGCTATCGTTGCATCTTCAAGACTCCGCCGCCAGCCGGGTTGGTGGCTTCCTGCCAGGAGGCGGGCGTGATCGGCGTGTTAGCCGGCATCATTGGAACGATCCAAGCGACTGAGGCTTTGAAACTCATTCTGGGTATCGGTCATCCTCTCACGAATCGATTCCTGGATTTCGATGCACGTAAGACGCAGTTCAGAGAAATCAAAGTGAAACGCAATCCTGACTGCGCGCTTTGCGGAGCGCACCCGACGATTACAGAACTGTTCGATGACGGTGATCCGTTTGCCGGCTGTGCCGTCCGGCCGTAATCATTGACGCGCGAGGTAGAGTCACCATGGCCAAAATGAAAGCGCTAGTCTGTCGCGAGTGCGGAAAAGAATATCCGACGAAGGCGACCCATGTCTGCGAGATGTGCTTTGGCCCCCTCGAGGTGAAATACAACTACGAGGAGATCAAGAAGGGCATTTCCCGCAAGAAGATCCAGGACGGGCCACACAGTATCTGGCGCTATGCCGATCTTCTGCCGGTGGAAGGGCCTATCTTTCTCGGCCCCCATGCCGGGATGACCCCGCTGGTGCGCGCCAAGAATCTCGGCGCTTATCTCGGATTAGACGAGCTCTACATTAAGAACGATACGGTCAATCATCCTACGCTGTCGTTTAAAGATCGCGTGGTGGCCATCGCCATCACCAGGGCTCGCGAATTGGGATTTGAAACCATTGCCTGTGCCTCCACCGGCAACCTGGCCAATTCCGTCGCCGCCCATGCAGCTGCCGCAGGCATGCGCGCCTACGTATTCATTCCCGGCGATCTGGAAGCCGCCAAGGTCCTCGGGAATTTGATCTATAAGCCGAACGTGGTCGAGGTCGAAGGCAATTACGACGACGTCAATCGCCTTTGCAGCGAAATAGCCGGCGAACATGCCTGGGCCTTTGTTAATATCAACATTCGCCCCTACTATGCGGAAGGCTCGAAAACGCTGGCGTTCGAAACCGTGGAGCAACTCGGCTGGCGCACGCCGGACCAAGTGGTCATCCCCATGGCATCTGGCTCGCTCCTAACCAAGATCTGGAAGGGGCTCCATGAAATGAAGGCCTTGGGTCTCGTCGACGACGTGCGGACGAAGATCAACGGGGCACAAGCCGAAGGCTGTTCCCCAATTTCCACAGCCTTCAAGGCGGGACGGGATTTCTTCAAACCGGTGAAGCCCAAGACCATCGCCAAATCGCTGGCCATCGGCAATCCCGCCGACGGGTACTACGCCCTCAAAGCAACCGCCGAGAGCAAGGGCGCGATGGACATGGTCTCGGACGAAGAAGTCGTGGAAGGAATCAAGCTGTTGGCGCAAACCGAAGGGATCTTCGCAGAAACCGCCGGCGGCGTAACGATCGGCGTACTCCAGAAGTTGGTAAAGCAAGGAACGATCAAAAAAAGCGACGTGACGGTCGCCTATATCACCGGCAATGGCTTAAAGACCCAGGAAGCCGTGACCGATGCGATCGGCAGGCCCCACCGCATTCAGCCGAGTCTTGTCAGTTTTGAGCAAACCTTTAAGATAGGGAAACACGGTGGTGGTGACGTATGATTAAAGTTCGCATTCCAACCCCGCTCCGTCCTCTGACGAAGGGACAGGGAGAGGTCGACACACAGGCCCACACGATCGTCGAGATGATCGACACCTTGAACGTCTCCCACCCCGGGATTAAGGATCGCCTCTGCGACGACACGGGAGAGCTTCGTCGTTTCGTGAATATTTACGTCAACGAGGAAGATATTCGATTCCTCAAGGGCAAAGAGACCTCGCTCAAAGACGGCGACGAAGTCTCGATCGTGCCCGCCATTGCGGGAGGCGCATCATGCCGAACATGAAGGTTCACATTCGGTTTCCAGAAGACAAGATCAAAGAACCGGTCATCTATCAGATCGGTCACGAATTCAAGGTCGTCACCAACGTCCGGCGGGCGGACGTGCGTGAGACCACCGGCTGGATGGATCTCGAGTTGACCGGTGAAAGTACGGAAATCGACCGGGCGATCGCAGGTCTTCGCAAGAAAGGTGTCATCGTCGACCCGATCGAATTGAATGTAGTGGAGTAGAAACTGTGGGGGG
>JAQBES010000044.1:0-13898 GCA_032123755.1 Nitrospirota bacterium | reverse complement strand
AAGGCCCCAGACATCGAGATAGGCAACCCTGCCTCGCGCAAGCCCTTCGCCGTATAGTGGTGGCAATGGTGGAACAGATGATACGACGGCCTGGCAAGACAAAACTGACTGTTGCCGACAATGCCGACCGGCTCTTCCGATGCGATGGTCGCTCGGAGATAGGACCGCAAGTTCAGATGCCCAGCTTCACTGATCTGAAACCTGAACGCTTCAACCGGATGTTTCTGTGTCCGTTCGGCCCAGATCGAATCATGAATCCCGACTTCAACAACGCCCTCAGTCGGCCACAAGAGCGCACGGAACACCCCCGTAACACCTTGACGCTTCTCCAAATACCACGCGCGCTCTGCATAGCCCCATTCCTCATAGACACGCGGCTCTCCTGGCACATCATCCCTCCCGGTGACACCGTGGTCGCCTCTGACCGGAAACACCGGCGCTTCGACAGGCAATGCAATCATTGAATGCGCCGCATCGAGTGACACGACAATTGAAATGGAGTCGCTGGTCCGAAGCTCAGGGTCAAGTCTTGCAATCATACACAATGCCTGTCATGTGGCCCCCAAGGTGTCCTGCCAGCGGCAATGGAAGAGGATGTGGGAAAAGGTTACTGCCATGCTGGGAAAGAGTTAGACCTGAAACACATTCTTTGCGAGTGTAACTTTCTCATCCCTCCACTCGCACGCCGAGACGTACCATGGCCCGGGCGAAAGCCGTCAGATATTCCCCACTTTGTCCTAAGCGGAGCAGCCAGACTATTCTTCATTGCGCGCATCGACCGAGCACAGTTTTATCCTGCAGCCCTCAGACATACAAAATAATCCTGCCGAGCTGCTGCTTCTTCCCCAAGGGGGCGGCCTGGTTGATCCTCGATTGCGCGCGTCGAACGAGGCCCTTCTCAGGGCACGCGTTCCGCAAGCAGGAGGACGACCAGGCCGCCCCTCTCACGTTTCCATCATTTCCAATCGTGCATCGAATTCATGCCCGCAGGCCGTGCAACGGATGCAATCCGATTCGACCGTAAATTCGTCTGATCTGATTCCCATGCCACCACAATCCGAGCAGCGCGCGAGATGGACCCTCTGATCGTTCACGGTTTCGTATTGCGTGCCACGGAAACAATACACAGGCTTCCCGTCAAGTAGCCACGGGTTCCCCGCGTTGTCGAGCACCGGTAGCGTCAGATAATGATGTTTCACGTAGTCTTCAAGCTCCTGCCGGTCAGCAAACCCGTCCTTAATCAGCTTTCCCCCCACTACCTCGTAGAGCCTGTTCTCTTTCACGATTGCCTTGGTCGGACCCATCATGCACCTCCCGTTCTGATAGGAACGAATTGCTTATGCCGATGGCATGAACAAGAAACGTATCTCGTTATTCGCGCGAGACTTGCGCGAAAAGCCGGACGGGTCGGATGTTTCATCTCGCGAATCGCGCCTGTCACGCACGTCTTGCTTGTCTCGCTCACAATTCACCAACGACGAGCGAAGTATTGTTAGACGACACCGGAGTAGTATCGGAGAACGTTGCTCACGGAAATCACCCCGATGATAGCCCCATCTTGCGTCACGGCCAGATGCCGGCTGGCCTGCTCCTTCATCATGCGCACGGCATCGATAATCGGCCGATCCCCTTCAATGGTCAATACCGGCGTCCGCATGCAGGTTTTGACCACAGTCGTATTGGGATCCAGCCCCTTGGCCACCACCTCGCGGGCCAGGATAGAATCTGTGATGAATCCCACGTAGGACTCGCGATCCGTCACGAGGAGCGAGCCCAGCTTCCATTGCTGCATCTGCTGCCCCGCTTCACGCAGGCTGACATCCTGAGACACATTTCGAATATCAAGGGACATGTGTTCGGCAACCTGGGGGCCGGTGAGCGTGGGTCCGACCTTGGTTTTCTTCGGTTCGGCAGACCGGCGCGCTTCCAGTTCCGCCACGCAGCTCTCCAACACGCGGCCGCGCTGCAACAGGCTTTGTCGCTGACTATCCATACCGGTGCCTTCCGGCGCCTCATCTGTCATGTTGACCAGTCCTGCCGCCTCGCCCAGCTCAGCGTACTCATAGGCGTGCAGCAAGTCAGACGCCTGCCCAAGCAGGTCTTCGATCAGGCGTTCGGTCTCCAGGTCGAATTCTTCCAGGCTGCGCGTCTGCTTGCCCCTGCCCAGGAACGGGGCGAATTCGGCGAGTTGTTTCCGCATCCGTTCGATGCTCCGGTCGAGAGAAACCCGTGGTTTTGAGGGAGTGGTACGGACGGCCATAGCACCTCCTATCGATGTAGGTGAGAGGGGACGGCCGATATTACCCCCGCTGGATCAGCAAGGGCAAGTGGCCGACAAGAGGATCTGCTTTCCAAGAGGGAAAATCGACTGCCAGTCGCGGTGGGATCTTAGAAAGACAGGTAATGACAGGGGCCGAATATCCGTCGGCATCCAACCAGGTACAGATTTCCGAGTGATTCCACCTGAACGGGCCTGGTCCATCGAACTTCAAAGACATTCGCGGTTCGGCCCCATCCGGAGCGGCGGGTGTGCACTTCGATCAACTGCTTCGCCTGACGGGCCTGGCCCATGAGGAGGAGCATTCCTTCCGTGCTCCGATTGATTGGGAAGGCCTCTCCTTGCTCGATGACGACCGACTCCTCATCAATGGCCTCGAGCACCTCGTACGAACAGATGCCCCGATACTCCATACGCGCCTCACGTCGGCGCCCTGGAGGGATGGTGGTAGCAGGCATCACGGCAGAGGCTTGGATGACGTCGTTATTTCCTACATTCTGTTCCGGCTCGGTAACCGCTGTGGACTGGGAGAGCATTGCTTCGAGAGGGTGCGTCGCCATGATCAGGCCTCCAGTCTCTATTGAGTAACGTGATGTCCTCTGATTCCCCAGAGGAGAGCAAACAGCGTACCGCACAAGAACGAGAGCCGACACCCTAGTTATAGGGTGTTTCGACGTACTGTACCCCCTCTATCCTCAGATGGCACACACCTGCGAAGGGAAACGAGTTCACCCTTTGAGATCAAAATCATTGTATCCCTTCGATTTCACGAGGATCTTGCTACTGTAGCCTCTGACCTACAGTAGCGAAGGGATTACTTCATACCGAACCTGACAGGATGCTGAATAGTCGCCCTGTTCACCCGCCCAACCCAGCGGCTACTTCAACCGCCCGCCCTGAGTCAGACAAGACAGCCTCATCGCCCAGGAGCGCCTTTCACCGGGCGGTGTTCTCGACACCTGTGGATCAAGAGAAACGGCTAGTTACTCTTGTGTGATTCGTGTGTCTCGTGTCTGTGGTTGAACCAGACTAACCGGAAAGACCAGAGAAGCCAGATGAACCAGACAGACCACAAATGAAGAGAACGGACTCTCCCAGCATCCTGCCAGGTCAGCGGAGAAAGAGGAACCAGAGGTACGCAGCACTTATGAGTACCGACCCCAACATGACGGGAAACCCAAACTTGAAAAACTGCCAGAATGAGATGTGGTAACCGGCCTTGCGCGCGATATCCACAATCACGACATTCGCGCTCGCGCCGATGATCGTACCGTTCCCCCCCAGACATGCTCCAAGCGCCAGAGCCCACCACAGCGGAATGATGTCTGGCTGATGCATCAAGGTCGCAGAATCAGAAATATCTGGGTGAAGCGACCGGGCGAGGTCCACGATCAACGGATTCATTGCCGCGACGTAGGGAATATTATCCACCGCGGCTGAGAGAATTGCCGATCCCCAGAGCACCACCATCGTGGATCCCGTAAGATTCCCCCGCGTCACCGCCACCAACTGATCTGCCAGGTAGCTAATCACGCCGACCTTGACCAATCCACCGACCAGTATGAACAACCCGATAAAAAAGAAGATGGTTTTCCATTCGACATCGGTGAGATACGACAACTCCTCGATATCCCCCGGCTTCCGTCTCGCATGGCCGACCAGCATGAACATGCTCGCGCCAAGGAGGGCAATCGTGGCCGGCTCAAGATGAATAAGCGAATGCATACAGAACCCCACGTTCACGAGCCCCAGCAGCCAGAGACAACGGTGCAAGAACGGTCGATCTGCAACGGCCTCCCGTGAACTCAATCCCAAAATCGCCGTTCGAAGATGCGGCGCCACGGTCATTTTTCGCCCAAAGATGATCCACAGCACTGCCATGAACACGGCCATGATCAACACCGAGATGGGACCCATGACCACCAGAAAGTCAAGATAGTTTAATTCAGCCTTACTGGCGATCATGATATTGGGCGGATCACCGACCAGCGTCGCGGCCCCGCCGATATTTGACGCAAGCGCCTCGGTCACAAGAAATGAAATGGGATTGAGTTCCAATCGCTTGGTAATCGACAAGGTGACTGGTGCCATAAGCAGCACAGTTGTGACGTTATCAAGCATGGCCGAGAGCACGGCCGTCAACAGTGCCAGCAACACGAGCAGACGAAACGGCTTCGCGTCGGCCCGCTGCGCTGCCCAGATGGCCAAGACCTCGAAGAGACCAGTCTCCCGGACAATGTTCACGATCACCATCATCCCGATCAGCAAAAACACGACGTTGTAGTCGACGCCAAACTCATGGGAATAGAAGGCCTCGTCTTGCGACACCACGCCGAGCCCGATCATCACCGCCGCCCCGAGCAGCGCCACAATCGTCTTGTGGATCCGCTCGGTGATGATGACCAGATAGCACACGCCAAAGATGAGCAGGGCCAAAGTAATCGAAGACATTCAATACCTCTAGTCGACTGAAAGAATGACGCGGGGCCCAGAATCTTTTACGCAGTATCCGGAAACCACTGCCGCAATGCAACGAGAGTCGTCTTTTTCGATGCAATTCATGCCAGGACGGCCACAGAGAACATTGTCTCTTTCTCTATCTATCAATGCCCCGCGTTTCAGGATCGAGGTCATGCCGTAGTAGACGAGTCTCGAAACGATGCTTCTACATGAGGCCCGCACGTTCGAAGCCATCGTCCCGTCAGGAAACCAGTTCCCGCCGTATCGGTTGAGCACAACTCAGCACGACGGCACCACAACAGAAAATTATAATACCTACGGTTTTGCACCACTATTCCGGCAACTTCATCCGGTGAGACGATCGCTGTCACCCCATGACCAACCGAGACGCCACAGGACTCTGGGGACTCTTCGTTCCTCACCTGCCGAAGCCACACTCTACAAATATGCTAGCCGGCTACGCTGGTGTGAAGGGCCACGTTGTATCTTCCTTAGAAGCAATGGATGGTTTCACGTACAGTCCGCTTTCGCATACAGTCCGCCCTCGAAAGTGCATTCCACAGAACTCTGTCCATTCATTTCGCCCGTATAAAGACCGCGCTGGATGACGCGCTCTCCTTGGTTCAGATCTTGCTGACGTGTGGCGTGCATCTGGTTCACCCCGGGAAACAATGCTGGAACCCCGGATTTCGGAGTACCTGTAACCTCATTAAGGAGTACATGATGTCGCATCATTGTAAAAAGTTCCTGTCGGCCGGTCTAGCTGGGGTGCTGTGCTCTACCGCGCTATTCAGTCTCCCCGCGGCTCACGCTGATGGAAGGGATGGAAGAAGAGGGGATGGAAGAAACAATCTGCACCTTCCAGGTCTGCGGGACCGGCCTCACACGCCGGCGAATTCCTTTACGCGCATGTTTCCTGAGTTACCGCCCTTCGCCAAGCCGACTGATGACGTACGTCAACAGGCCCAAAAGATGGGCGAAAAAGGCGGCGTCTGCGACGCGTTGGATAACCTGACCAATCCCATTCTGTCCATCACAGACGCGAATCTTAGTTTGAACAATCCCGACAATCCCAACATGACGGCCGGCGTGACCTTCTTTGGTCAATTCCTCGACCACGATATCACCCTCGACCCGAGATCCCCCTTGCTCGCACAGAGCGACCCCAAACGAACGACAAACTTTCGTACCGCGGCGTTCGATCTGGACAGCGTGTATGGCGATGGGCCGACAGCATCCCCGGAGTTGTATGACGTGAGTTCCGGCGAGATCAAGCTACGCGTGGAGTCTCTTCCAGGCGCAGAAGCCGTCTCGCGCAATGGAGCGCCCCGTTTCGACCTCCCGCGTGATCCCAACAATACCGCCTTCCTCGGCGATAGCCGGAACGACGAACACGTGATCCTTGCGCAGCTCCACTTGGCATTCCTGCTTTTTCATAATGCGGTGATCGACCATTTGCGAGCGGACCCCGCTTATGCCGATCGATCAGCTGAGTAGATCTTCGAGATGGCCCAACGCCAGGTCCGCTGGCACTATCAGTGGATCATCCTGCACGAATTCCTGCCGCTGACGATTGGGCAAGAGCGCGTCGATGACATCCTCCGGAAGGGGCCCCAATTCTATCAGGCAGACAATGGTCCGGGCGGTCGTCGCGCTAGAGGTTCAAAGGATCCGTTGATCCCCATCGAATTTTCAGTGGCCGCCTATCGCTTCGGCCATTCGCAAATTCGTCCGAGCTACCGGGTTAACTTTGGCCCCGCCGATGGACAGGAGTTCTTTGCGTTCGTCTTTGACGATACCCAAGACCTCGGCCTAGAGGATCCGAATGATCTACGCGGCGGGAAGCGCGCCCCCCGTCGATTTGTCGACTGGCAGACCTTCTTCAAATTCGACGAGACCAATTTCCGGCCCAACAAACAGATCGATAGCAAAATCTCCAGCGTGGTGATGCTGCTTCCAGGGTCGCGTGGTGTGGCCGCTCCGGGTCTACCGGCCGACGGGGTCACGTCGTTGGCCTCGCGCAATCTGATGCGCCATGTCAATTTCGGCATACCATCAGGCCAAGCGATTGCACGGAGAATGGGCATTCCAGCATTAACCCCCGCACAGCTAGATGAGCTCAAGCCCTTCGACATGGAAAAGAGCACGCCGCTCTGGTTTTATATTTTAAAGGAGGCTGAACTCATGGAGAAGGGCCTCCGCTTGGGACCGGTGGGAGGCCGCATCGTCGGGGAAGTGTTTATCGGCCTGCTGAAAGCCGATGAGTCGTCCTATCTGGCCGCTCGACCGAACTGGACTCCGGTGCTGCCGTCTACGACGCCCGGCGACTTTCGCATTACCGACCTGTTGAAATTTGCCGGGGTGGTTCCACCGTTGAACTAACGACGGAGACCCAAGGGGTCGGGAGTCTTCATTGCCCTGAGCGGGCAAGAAAAGACTCCCGACCACTTTGCGCTGGTCACACACCCATACGTCCCCTCTTTACCAATCAGCCCCTAATCGATCGATGACGATCTGATGCACCACGGAATACTTGCCTAGGGTCGCCAGATAGACCGCTGTTTCAGCCACGTCAAACGGATCGATCTTCTCGCTACGGAGAATCTCCTCTTGCGATGCGTCGACGAGATCGTCAGCCACGCCGCCTGGACAGATGGCGCTGACTTTAATGTGGTGCGGGCGGCCTTCGTCGGCCAGTGATTTCGTCAACGCCAGGATGCCGTGCTTCGACGCACTATAGGTGCCAGTGCCAGCCCAGGCCTGCACGCCGGCGACGCTCGACATGTTGATGATGATCCCCCCGCCTTGCTTCTTCATCTGCGTGAATCCAGCCCGACAACAGAAGAAGGTGCCGCGTAGATTCACGTTCAGCACCTCGTCAAATGCCTTTGTCGTCGTCTCGGCTAACCGCCCGCCCGCAACCACCCCGGCGTTGTTCACGAGAATGTCCAGCCGCCCATAATGCGTGACCGTCTTCTGGATCAGTCGTTCCACCTTGTGCTCATCGGCCACGTCGGTTTGAATGGCCCATGCCTCGCCGCCGTCCTTCGTAATCTGCGCAACGGTCTGCTCGCAGAGCGCCATTCGTCTGGCCGTGACGACGACCTTCGCGCCTTCGGCTCCGAACCGCAGCGCGATCGCCTTGCCGATGCCGCTGCTGCTACCCGTCACAATCGCGATTTTATCTTTCAAGCGGTTCACATGTTCACCTTCTTATAGAAAAACATGCTCTTCCCAAGCTCGTTTAATTCTCCGAATAAAGGATGGCCCGATCGGTCTCCCACTGCGCGCCTCCGCAAAATCACCTATGCCCTCTCAAGGGGAGCCTGGTCGATCCTCGAACGCGCGCGTCGAACGAGCACAGTTTCTCCGTGCGCGTTCTGCGAGCAAGAAGGGTACCTGGCCGCTCCCTGCCCACCCCCTCAATCTTCCGGCGAGCCTGTGTCGTCGTAGTATTTTTCGCGGTAAATGGGACACAGGCCTTTCTTCTGGAGCAACGTCGTGGCGTCGGCAATCATGGCGCTGTTCCCGCAGAGATAGACGGCGAGATTCTTGACTGACTCGATCCGCTCTTCAATCAGCCGTAGCACGCGGCCGGATGAGCCTGACCAGCCTGGCTCGGGACGAGAGAGTGTGCTGATGGCCGTGAGGGTCAGAGTACGCCTGGTCAATTCGGCCAGCTCCTCCTGATCATATAAGTCTCGCTGACTGCGCAGTCCCCAGAACAAGGTTGCCGGTTTTGGATCGGATTGTTCCGCGTTCGCCAGCAACATGGACCGGATCGGCGCGATGCCAGTGCCGCTGGCAATGAACAGCCGTTCGCGTCCCGGATCTTCTCGTAAATAGAAACTTCCCGCCGGCCCTTTGAAGTATGTCGTGTCCCCTGTTTTAAGATCGAACAGAAATCCTGAGCCTGGCCCACTCGGCACCAGGTTGAACAGGAGCGTGATCACATCCGAGCGGCTGGGCTGCGAGGCAATAGAATAGGCCCGTGTTACAAGACGGCCAGTCTGCGGATGCGGCATCTCGAACGAGATAAACTGGCCTGGTTTGAACGTGATGGTCTTCGGCTCGATCAGTCGAAGGTCAAGCCGGCGCACGTCATGCGTGAGATTTTTGATCGACTCGACCTGTGCGGTAAATGTTTCGATCGGCATGGCAAAATATTTTAGCAGGACACGGGAACGGCCTACCAGCGTCCATGGACCGTGACGCGCGAAGCGCAAGGACCGGCCGGTCTCTCTTGTTTATCTGATCTGTCTCGTTTGTTTGGTTGAACCAGACAGACCAGATGAACCAGATCAACCCTCCCTTGCCTCGCTCGTCCCGTCTGTCGCGCGCGGCTATGCTTACTTAAATCCCACAACCATGCCGTCAGGTCCGGCTAGTCGGGTGACTTGCGTCCGCTTAAACCCTACCTCTTTCATCCACTTGCGGCAGTCCGCGCCGGTGAAGTCGAATCCACCATGGGTTTCAATGAGCATGTTGAGGCTCATGAGTAGTCCAAACGCGTTCTGCTTGCGGGCGTCGTCGATGAGGGCTTCGTGGATAATCAACGCTCCGCGGGGCGCCAGGGCATCGTACGCCTTCCGGAGGAGCATCCTCTTCTCAGCCAGATCCCAGTCGTGGAGGATATGCCCCATGATGATCACGTCGCACTTCGGCAATGGGTCTTTGAAGAAGTCTCCAGGGTAAAAGTGCAACCGCTGCGCGACGCCTCGCTCCCGTGCGTAGGCAGTGAACATCGGCAGCACGACCGGTAGATCCATCCCTCCACCAGTCAGATGCTTGTGCGCGAGGGCAATCTCGACCGCCACGCCGCCTTGGGCGCAGCCGACATCCACAAACGTATTGTACTTCTTCCAGGGAAACTTCTTGGCGATGATCTGCGCGGAACCGACACTCAAGCCGGTCATGGCCTTGAGGAAGCTCTCCAAACGTTGCGTATCGGCATACAACGTGCCGAAAAAGTCCTCGCCCGTCTTCACCTCGTTCTGCGGCTTGCCGGTGCGGAGACCTTCGGTGAGCGAGCCCCAAAATCTATAGAGCCGCGCGTTACACATTTCGAGTATCCCGCCGACGTACGAGGACTTGGCTCGGTCGAGAAACAGCGCCGTCTCCGGCGTATTGGCATAGCGCGTCCCTGTTCGTTTCAACATGCCCAACGCGACGAGCGCATCGAAGAAATCCTGCGCGCTGCGGGGATGGATCTGAAGCCGCTTGGTCAACGATGTCGCATCGAGAGGACTTTTGGCAAGTTCGGTGAAGAGACCGAGTTCAATGGCGCTGAGCAGGGTCTTCGATCCCCAAAATCCCGTACCAAGTTGCATAATATTCGCCGGAGTAAATTGGCGCTTGAACATTCGTTCGTCCCTTTCTCATACGCAATATGAATTATGGATCCGGAAGTTGGTACCCGCTCACTATCGGTGCGAACACGCTGTCCAATTCCTATCCGCTCTTCTCTCCCTCGATATCGCCCAGGTATTCGGTTTCTTCCTTGAGGTACTTTCGAACTGTTTGATGCGTCGGTGCGTTTGCTGCCCGGTCCCGCCAGAAACTGTCGAGCGCGGCATTGATTTCTTCTGCACTGAGTCCGTGGGGATCCACGTCCCGTTTGTATTCCAGATAGGCCACAATGGCGCAGGCCTCCTCTCTCGTGAAGGCAGAAAGTTGGCAGCGCGCATGATCGTGCCAGGTCATCGCCCCGTATCGGCGTGGATTGACGAACGCCGATTTCCCCATTGTCTTCTCAGAGATCCGTTGCCCCGCGGGAATCTTGACGACCTTGTCGGAAAAGCCATTCGTGAGGTGGAACACCGGATCGGCGGTCTGGAGCCGCTCTTCGAGATCGGCGATCAGATAGGCGGGGAGAAAATACCGAAAGCCCCCTTCGGAGAAGAAACTAAGCGCGTTGTAGTTTGCATCGAGGACCATGGGATCGGGTTGCGACCAATCGGTGACGCCAATGAACGGCGCGACCGATTCACCCGGCTCACAGCCCTCGTGGCTTCCCTGCAGAAAGGCATCACCGGGACGATCGGTCTCGCGAAAAGCCTCCCGAATGTGCTCGATGACCCGCTGCTTGGATTGCATCGCGTCCTTCCCCTCGCGTCTCGCACAGGGCCGTCTCTTGTGAAACGTATCTCGCCAGATCGATTGAGCGGCGCGCTTCACGAACACGGCGCCGTTACTCCACGCCGGGATAATACCGCAGAATGTCGGACAGCGAAATGACCCAGATGATCAGTCCGTCTTGCGCCAACGCCAGGTGCCGGGTGGCCTGCGCCTTCATCATACACAAGGCCATAGCACCTCCTATCGATGTCGATGAGCGGGGACGGCCGATCTTAGGCCTTGCCGAGTAAACGAGGCAAGCAACTGGACGAAGAAGCCACGTCTCTAATGAGATCCGTGCGCGTCACGGCTAGATGGCCTCACCGTGCGTGGAGCCAAAGTCCTGGCGACAGCCGACGAGATACAGCGCTTCTTGCGCATCTTCTCGCAGTGGTTTCGTCCAACAGACTTCTACGAGACAGATCTCACCCGGGCGCGTCGAATGGCCGGTTTGAATTTCCAAAAGCTGCCCTTTGGACGGAGCGATGCCGAGCAGGAGTCGCATTCCGGTTGAACTATCGTTGACCGCCGTGCCATGCCCCTCTTCGAGGATCACGCCATCGCGATCCACGGAGCGCGTCAAACCATAGGTGCAGGGACTAATCCTCGGGCTTCGTGTTTCCCGCCGACGTTCGGCTCGAAGAGACCTTCCACCTCGCCGTACGGTTTCATGACGAGAGTGTTCCGCAACATACACACCCATTTTCCGCAGGAGTGCCTTGCTGAATGACCGCATATATTCAATGATCTGCTTCATTGAATCCTCTCCACCGCCACGAAGACCTTTGTCGCCCACGAATTCCGAATTGTCAGCACCTGACAGTAAGGCGTGATTATATAGCGCCATCGTTATTGAATAGAAGCTAGAAATCAGCCGTAGAACTCGGGCGCCTGCGCTCTTCATCCCCATACATGCCGCCGAATGGCAGCGCCATCCAGCGGGAAAAACGACAGAGTACTAGTTATTGACCGATCATTCCATTATGTGCTAGCTTGTGTCCCTATTGGGAATGCAGGAGAACCACGATGTCCCGCCCAAAGGAATTCAACCCGGACGACGCCATCGAGAAGGCCATGCAGGTCTTCTGGCACAAGGGGTATGAAGCTACGTCGATGGAAGATCTGTTGGAGGCTATGGATCTGAATCGTGGTTCGCTCTACGACACCTTCAGCGACAAGCGCCAGCTTTTCTTAAAAGCGATTGACCGATATTGCCACGGGTTCGTCGGCGAGAAATTCTCGTTGCTCGATCAACCGGGTCCAGCGCTTCCAACACTCCGCCTATTTATCCATGGCATGATCGAAGGCGGCCTCGCTGATCCACAACGCCGAGGCTGCCTCATCGCCAACACGGTGATGGAATTGTCGCCGCATGAGAAAGAGATCGCAGGCACGCTCCGCCAGATCCTTCAAATGACTGAAGACACCTTCTTTCGAGTCTTGTCCCGCGCCAAACAGCAGGGTGAATTGAGCAATGAGAAAGATCCTCGGACGCTGGCGCGCTTTCTCACGACGATGATGCAAGGAACCATTGTAATGATCAAAGCCGGAGCGTCGGCTGACGCGGTAAACCAGGCGGCAGAGACCGCGCTTTCGATCTTAGACTGAACCGATATTTTTTTGACCGATTATGGAACGTTCGTTCAATACTCAACGCGTTCGCGATCTTCGGAAAGAGAAGGTGCGCTATGACATACCAACGTTGTGATGGGCTGATGGTTCGAGAACGGTATGACAATCTTGAATTGGACTCGGCGGGATATGAGATCTCCGGCTGGCGCTGCCTCAATTGCGGTGCGATCGTCGACTCTTTGATCGCAGCTCATCATCAAACCAGACACAAGACCGAGCCAGATCAGTTGTGGCGACAACGGCTGAAGGAACTGGTGATGGTTGTGTGAGGTACTCATCGCCTTTTGGTATGTCGTCGAGAGTAGGAAATGAAACAGCCTCAACACAGCTATTTTTAAGTTGTTAACCAAGGAGGATCTCATTATGACGACAGTAGACATCGGGAAGGAAGTGGCAGCACTGTGTAAGCAGGGTAAAAATCAGGAGGCGATCGATCGCTTCTACTCGCCGAATATCGAGAGCGTCGAGCCTGTTGCCATGCCAGGCATGGGTCAGACTCAAAAAGGCATCCAGGCCATCAAGAGCAAGAATCAGTGGTGGGTCGACAATCATCAGATCCACAGTGGCACAGTTGACGGGCCCTATCCCCACGGTGATCGATTCATCCTTCATTTCAAGTATGACGTCACCCCTAAACGCACAGGGAAACGCATGACGATGGAAGAAACAGGTCTCTATACGGTTCAAAACGGGAAAATCGTCAAGGAGGAGTTTTTCTACGCGATGTCAGCGCCGGAGGCTGGGCAGCATTGACCTGTACTGGTCAACATGCTTGACTATCTTTCGTACCATTTCACCTAAGGAGGCTTCCCATGAAATGGTTTATCACCCACTCCCTCATTCTGTTCGTCGTCATGATACCGCTCCAAGCTGCGCAGGCCGATAACCCGACAGTTCCCGACTTCGGCCCCCTGGCTTCGCTCATTGGCGAATGGCAGGGCAAGGACCCGGAAGGGAAACCGATGACCGCGTCATACCATTGGACCGGCGGCGGCACGAGTCTGGTGGAAACGATGACGAAGGCGGAGAAGCCGGTGATGATGACGATGTATCATGCCGACAAGGGCAGCCTGATGCTCACTCATTACTGTAAACTCGGCAACCAGCCGCGCATGCGTGTCGATATGCCTAAGGGCGACGCCAAGACACTGGCCTTCAACTTCGTCGACATCACAAACCTCGCCCAACCAACAGATCCACACATGCACAAAGTCTCGTTTACCTTCCAGGATCAGGATCATTTCACCCAGGAATGGATGCTCAGCAAGGATGGAAAGGAGGTGCCGCATCGGTTTGAATTTGCCCGGAAGAAGTAGAAACGGTATCGTCCACCCCGACCATACAGGAGGAGAAGATCATGGCGGCGAAAGAGTACAAGCAACTCGGATGTCTGGATGTCCAACCCTCAGGC